>JAYTUM010000163.1:0-22790 GCA_043744575.1 Acidimicrobiales bacterium
GTAATCTCGTTCGGCGATACTGAAGTCAAGGAAATCATGGTCCCCAGGCCGGATGTGGTGTCGATCGACGACTACATAACTGTCACGGAGGCGTTGAACATTGCGGTCGCCGAAGGCTTCAGCCGCTTTCCAGTGTTTCGCGCGGTTGACGACCATGAAGATGTGATCGGCGTCGTCTATGTGAAGGATTTAGTTAGCGCCGAGCGCGCCGGTCGCGGCGCAGAGAAAGTCTCAGGCTTGCTCCGTGGCGTGCAAATTGTGCCCGAGAACAAATTAGTCGCCGACCTGATGCGTGACATGCAGTCGGCAAAGATCCACTTGGCGATGGTTGCTGATGAGTACGCGACGATGACGGGTCTCGTGACGCTCGAAGATTGCCTTGAAGAGTTGGTGGGCGAGATTGTCGACGAGCATGACGACGAAGACACCTCGGTCGTGCTCGTTGCCAACGGCGACTACCTGATCGTTGGAGGGACCGCACTCTCAAAACTCAACGACATTCTAAAAACGAAAATTCCAGACGACGATTTTGACACGATCGGGGGCTTGATCTTCGGGAGACTTGGGCGCGTGCCCGTTGTCGGCGACTCCGTCGAGTTCGAGGGCTGGCGTTTCAGCACGGAAGAGATGGACGGTCGACGGATCCAGACCGTGAGAGTGAGCACGCTGGACTAGCGTTGCGGGAATGGAGATCTCGTTAAGGGGCAAGGTTGCGCTTGTAACTGGAGCCTCGCGCGGTATCGGTAAAGCGATTGCGGGGTCGTACGTCAATGCCGGCGCCAAGGTGATGTTGATGTCGAGAAAAGAAGACGCGTTGCGCGCGACCGCAAGCGAAATTGGCGGCGATACCGAAATCTTTGCGGCCAATTCGGGCGACCTCGACGCTGCGGCGGCGTGCGTGTCCGCGACCATCGAGCGGTTTGGCGCGATTGATATTTTTGTCAACAATGCGGCTACCAACCCGTATGCCGGACCGACGCTCGGTGTCGACCCGGCGCGTTACGACAAAACATTTCAGGTCAACCTCCGCGGCCCTTTGTTTTGGACGCAGGCGGTGTGGGAAGCGAGCATGAAGGCCAAGCCCGGTGTAATTCTAAACATTGCGTCCGTCGGGGGTTTGCGTGCAGAGGGGAGCCTCGGCGTTTACAACCTGACGAAGGCCGCCTTAATTCACCTCACGCGGCAGCTCGCCGGCGAACTCGGACCGACGCGAGTCGTTGGCATCGCCCCTGGACTCGTCAAGACAGACTTTGCGCAGATGTTGGTCGACAATTTCGGCGAGCGCCTGGCCGCGTCGATACCCCTCGGGCGACTCGGCGAACCGCAGGACATCGCCAACCTGGCGACCTTTTTGGTTTCGGACTTGGCAAGTTGGATCACAGGCGACACTTTCGTAATCGACGGCGGCGCGGGAGTTCGTTCGAACGCAATGTAGCCAATTGCGCTCTAGCGCAGGTCGGTGGTGTCGATCTTGCCGATCGTTGTTCGCTTGAATTTTTCGAGTAGGCGTATCTCGTGCGGTGCGCAGAATGCCGGCAGAGTCTGTTTGACCCACTCGCGAGTCTCGGCAAGGGTGATCGACGAGTCTTGTTTCGTGACTATCCATGCAACTACGCGATGACCCCAGGTTTCGTCGACCACTCCGCGCACGCAGACTTCGCTGACTGACGGGTGGGTGGCGATCGCGGCCTCGACCCGCACGGGCCAGACGTTTTCCCCACCGCTAATGATAAGGTCGCCAAGTCGGCCGTCGACCCGTAGTACGCCATTCACGTAGGATCCGTTGTCGCTTGTTGCAAGCCATCCGTCGACGGACTTCGGATCCGTGCCATCGCGGTAGCAGCGCAACAGCATCGCCCCGCGCACAAAAATTTCACCGCTCTCGTCGACATGAAGTTCGACGCCGTCGAGCGCTACGCCGTCGTAGGCAACTCCGCTACCAGTCTCTGTCATCCCGTAAGTCTCGACGATATTTGTCGGTTGATCTTGCGGTGCCGCGCCGCCGCCGAGCAGGACTTTACGAAACAGACTGGCATCGACTCGCGCGAGCGCGGTGCTCACGAGCGAAGTTATTGTTGCGCCACTTCTCGCGGCGTTTTCGACGGCTTCGCTATCAAACGAGTCATGGATAGACAGTCGGCAACCTGCGGCCCGCGCGCGTGTGATCACCGAAAAGCCGCCGATATGCGAAACGGGCAAACACGCCAGCCAATGATCCATTGTTGTTGTGCCAAGTCGACCGTTGCTGGCTTGAGCCGAGGCCGCGATTGATGCGTGAGTGTGTACTACCCCCTTCGGTTCGCCAGTTGAACCGCTCGTGGCGATTACCAGAGCATCGCCCTGCTCGATGGGCAACCCTCCTCTCAGGCTTACGACATCGCCCGTCGAGTCGACAACTTGGGCCGCGCCCATCGCCGCGACGATCGATTTGCGCGATATGCTTGGCAGCCGCTGATCGACGGGGAAGACCGCATCGCCGCTGTCCCACGTCGCAAATACTGCTTCGACGAAGGCCTCATTTGCCGGCATGTCGAGCGCGATTAATCGATTCATGCGCCTCTATTGTAAGGCAGAACCAATCTCACGGCTCGGTTCGTGCGAAACTTGACTTCGTGGGGGCATCGAATAGTCGTGACATTTGGGTGCAAGGCGCAAGACCGCGCACTCTGCCCGCCGCAATCGCCCCAGTGCTGGTCGGGGCTGGTGCTGCGGTCGGGGTGGATGCATCTCATGTCGTTTGGGCGAACGCGCTTCTCGCGCTTGTCGTAAGCCTGGCGTTGCAGGTTGGAGTCAACTATGCCAATGATTACTCCGACGGGATACGCGGCACAGACACCCAGCGCGTAGGGCCGATGCGGCTGGTTGGATCAGGGGCTGTACCCGCTCATCAAGTGAAGATGGCTGCATTCATTTCGTTTGCAGTCGCGTGCGTTGCGGGGTTGCTCATCGCGGCGACGACATCGTGGTGGCTGTTGCTCGTGGGCGCAATTTGCGTCGCCGCGGCCTGGGGCTACACGGGCGGCCCGAAACCATACGGCTATTCCGGCCTCGGCGAATTGTTCGTGTTTATTTTCTTCGGTGTGGTCGCTACGACCGGCACGACCTACGCGATCACGCATCAAATTACCTCGCTAAGCTTGATCTGTTCCGTTGCCGTTGGCGCGCTTGCCTGCGCGCTTCTAGTTGTCAATAATCTGCGCGATATCCCCGGCGATACGCAGGCCGGCAAGATAACCCTCGCGGTAGAACTCGGCGACCGCACGACGCGCGGTCTGTATGTTGCTTTGATCGCCCTTGCTGCCCTGGCGATTGCGGTCGTGGCGTTCGAGAGACTCCCGGCAATCACCGGTCTTGTCGGATTGATCGCCGCAGTACCTGCAATCCGCGAGATTCGTCGCGGCGCTTCCGGCAAGCAATTAATTCCTGTGCTTGGGGCGACTGGCCGTGCGCAATTGATTGTGGCGATTCTGCTGACTGCAGGATTGATTATCGGCTAGTGAGCCACTCGCGCACAATTGCGAGAAATTCGTGCGGTTTTTCGAGGTGCACGCCATGGCCGGAGTCTGCGACTATCTGCAATTTAGAATTTACGATACGCGAGTGCATTCGGGTGGCGATGTCGGCGAACTTTGTGTCGAGTGCGCCGGCAATTATCAGGACGGGCATTTGAAGTTCGCTGAGGCGCGACCACAGGTCATCTTGGGTTCCGACTCCGGCGAGTTCGAGGCTTGTTGCCAGGCCACCTGCGCTGTTGGTCTTGCGGGCGGCTATATCGTCCGCATCGAGCGGCAGGGTTGCAAACATCGGTCGTGCCAGCCACTCATCGATGAATTTCTCGGTGCCAATATCCCGAATGTGTTGCGCCATCTGATCATCGGTAAATCGTCTCTCTAACCTTTCGGCATCGTCGCTGATCCCTGGCGTGCCGCTGGCGAAGATCAGGCCGTCGACGTAGCCGGGGTGGGCGAGCGCGCAGTGCAGCGCCAGGCGCGCGCCCATGCTGTACCCGCAATAGACGCCGGGGCCGCAAGTCGCCACGATCTGGTCTGCCGACTGCCACAGATCTGTATTGGTCTGAGTAGAGGTGCCGTGACCTGGCGCGTCAATTGCGACACAGTAATAGTCGTTCGCGAGTTGCGACGATATGCCGGTCCAGGACGAACTTGTTTGAGTGAAGCCATGCAGAAGCGCGATCGTCGGTAACTCGCTGTCACCTGTGACCACCGAACCGATCATCGGTTAAAGTTTCTCGCTAAGTTTCACTAGAGTACGCTCGAACACCGCGACGTCTTGTGCCCCGGGAACTACCCACCTGTCATCGAAGATAAATGTCGGCACGGCGGTGATGTTATTTTGCGTCGTGAGTAATAATTCGTCGGCCAGTTCGAAGACTCCGGCGTCAGACTCAAGATAATCGGCGGCGCGTTGCTGACCGCCGAATTTCTTCGCGTAGGCATCGATTACCGGCGTGGTCTCGGGTGTCGGTGCCGTCGGGTCTAGCTGATACGGACGGTAGGTGACCTCGAGGTCAATTGTCACTTCCTTGGCTGCCAGGTTGGCGACGGCCGTTTCGAGACGCCGTTTGCCTATATAGCACCACGGGCAGACCACGTCGGAGAAGACTTCTACGCGCACAGATGCCACGATAGAGGGGTGACATCATCGCCCGCTACTACAGCGACATTTTGCGCGACCCTTGTTGATGAATGGGCTCGCCTTGGCGTGCGTCACGCGGTCGTCTCGCCCGGATCGCGCAGTACTCCGATGGCGTTGGCGATCGGCTCGTGTGCGAGCATCGCGTTGCATATCTTTCACGACGAGCGATCGGCGTCGTTCGCGGCGCTGGGAATAGCGCTTGAGACTCAAATGCCAGCGATATTGCTGTGCACATCGGGAACCGCCGCAGTTGAGTTTCACGCCGCGGCCGTCGAGGCCCATCACGCCGAGGTGCCGATGCTGTTGTGCACAGCCGATCGGCCCCCAGAGCTGCAGGGGATCGGTGCGTCGCAGACAATCGATCAACAAAATCTCTACGGTGTGGCAAGTCGCTTGTTCGTCGACGCGGGCGTAGCCGATGATGTCGCCGCCGATACCTGGCGCGATTTAGCGCGGAAATGTCTCGAAGCCGCCTGCGGCATTTCCCCTGGTCCGGTGCAACTTAATCTTCCGTTTCGCGAACCGCTGATTGGCGAAGCGAAGGAGTTGCCGATGGTCGTGGACGGACGGCCGCTTGTGCGCGTAGCCGCGTCGATGCCGAGCGAGTTAGAGATTCGAATGGTGGTCAACGAGCTCAGAAAAACTCGCGGTGTAATTTTGGCTGGGTCTGGCAGCCCGTCGTTCGAAATCGTGGCAAGGCTTGCCTCGGCCTTGGGTTGGCCGATAGTCGCCGACCCTCGCAGCCGTTGTCGCGTTGACGGGCGCATTGGCGGCCATGACGACGTCGTGATCGTCGGCGCGGGCGATTCGATCTTGCGCTGTGGCGAGTTCGCCGCCAACAACAGACCAGATCTTGTGTTGCGGCTCGGCGAGCCGCCCGTTTCTAAAGTAGTTAACGCCTGGCTGCGCGAGAGCGCCGCGCACTACATCGCGGTCTCGGCGACGCCACGCGTAATCGACCCCGACCGAGTCGTTAAGCGTCACATCGTGACGCCAATTGAGCAGTGGTGCGAAGCGGTCGCAGATTCGGTCGCAATCTCGGTTGAGAATTCAACAGCGAGCTTGCCGTCTCTAAAGAACAACTTGTGGCTCGCTTCGTGGCGCCATGGCCAGGCGCTGGCCGATTCGGCCATATCTGCGGTGCTCTCGAACATTGATGCAATTAGCGAGCCGAGCGTCGCGCGGCTGCTTAGCCAATGCGCGCAGCAGGATTCGCGCGTAGTGCTGTCGTCGAGCATGCCGGTTCGCGACTACGAGTGGTTCGCCTCGCCAAATAGCGGCGTAGGTGTCTTTTGCAACCGCGGTGTCAGCGGTATCGACGGGGTCGTGTCGACGGCCGTCGGAGTGGCGTTGGCGAGCGGCGCGACCACGTATCTCTTGATCGGGGACATTGCATTGCTGCACGACGCCAATGGTTTGATCGCGCTAGCGCGCCGTGATCTCGATCTACGAATTATTTGTGTCGATAACAACGGCGGGGGAATCTTCTCGTTTTTGCCGCAGGCGACGAATCTCGACACGGGCCGCTTTGAACAACTTTTCGGAACTCCGCACGACTCTGATCTGCAAGCACTCGCCGAGGCTCACGGAATTGCCAGCGCTACCGTGGCTACGGCCGCCGAGCTGCGCACCGCCATCGCCCTGCGCGGTCCCCAATTTGTGCGCGTCGCAACCGATCGACTTGCCAATGTGGTGGCGCACGATCAGATCAATGAGGCGGTGGCAACCGCGCTGAAAGATATATAACTACGGGCGAATAATGGCCGCCAGCATCGCCTGCAATTTGGCCTGCGTCTCAGCCAGTTCGCTAAGAGGGTCGCTATCGGCAACGATCCCTCCGCCGGCGAACAAGCGAGCGGTGCGACGATCGGGCGAAAGTTCGGCGCAGCGAATCGCAACGGCCCACGTGCCGTTGCCGCGCGAATCCATCCAGCCGACCGCGCCTCCGTACCTGCCACGATCGAAGCCTTCGTGCTGGGCAATAAGTTCTAGCGCCTCGTGCCGTGGGTGACCACCGAGCGCGGGGGTCGGCGACAGCGCGTAGACAAGGTCGAGAATATTCGGCGCGGGTTGCGAGAGGATTCCGCTCATGTGGGTGCCGAGATGTTGCACATTGGCGACGGCGACGATCGACGGTTCTGGCTCTTCATCGAGGTACGAACACCAAGGCAGCAGAGTGTCGTGCACCATGTCGACGACGACGCGATGCTCGATTTGATTTTTCGCGCTGGCAAGCAGATCGGCGGCCAATGCGGCGTCGGTTTTCGGATCGCCGGTTCGTCGCGTCGTACCGGCGAGGGGGTGGCTCGAGATTTCGCTTCCGTTTATGGCGAGGAGCAGCTCCGGTGAGGCGCCGACGAAGCCTTCAAATGAGTAGCGGTAACTCGAACCGAAGGATGAACGCAACCTTGTCAGTAAGGCGTGTATCTCGATGGGATTTGACGACTCAACGATTACGTCGCGGGCGATAACGACCTTAATCAGTTCGCCATTGCGCACGGCATCTCGCGCCGTAGCCACGGCGGCCAAGTATCGCTCGACGTCAACTCCTGGCCGCACCCCGTACGAACTCGCGCTCTCAGTGGCGCCAGTTCTTGCCTCTAGATCCGGCGACGCGCCGTCGATCGTTGTTATCCAGGCGTGGCCCTCGGAGTCTTTGCTGAGTGTCACTGCGGGCAGCACGAAACTGTGCGCCTCGCCCCTCGTGAACGGCACGCAACCGAGCAAAATCACCCCGCTGCCGACGCTCTCTGTATTTGTGTCCTGGTCAATGCTGGCTAGAAATTCGCTGGCATTAGAACTAGCTATTCGTGCCGCGCAACCTTGGCCGGCAACGCCGACTCCGTCGCGCACGAAAAGGTAGCCGTCGCTATGGGCGAAGTCATTGAGGTCGACGGCCCGATCGGTGAACTCGCTCAGGCTCCGGGTTCTAGCTTGCATCGTTGTTAGCGCGTCGCGGTTAGCAGCTGCGTGAGCCCGCCAGATAGCTGACGGTGTTCGACGTTCTTGAAGCCGGCAAGCGCGAGCATCGCGCGCAGTTTGGCCGGAGCGGGGAGATAAGCGACGCTGCGGGGGAGGTACCGATACGCGGCACGATTTGAAAGTAGACCGCCAATGAGCGGCACGATTTTGCCGAAGTAGATGCTGTTGCCGAAGCGGATCAGGCTGTTGCTGGGCACGCCGACGTCGAGTAGGGCGATGCGCCCCGACGGTTTGGTCACGCGCGCCAGTTCATCGAAGAAGAGTTGCAGGTCGACCAAATTGCGTAGCGCGAAACCACAGGTCACGCCATCTACCGCCGCATTGGGCATCGGCAAACGCAATATATCGGCCTGGGTGCGCGGCGAGTTGCTGTGGTCTTGGAGCAGCATCCCAAAGGAGAGGTCGATGGAAAATGGTCGGTAACCGCTCTCTCGTAGTTCAACGCAAAAATCGCCGGTGCCGCTTGCGAGGTCGATGACCCGACTACCCCTGGCCAAGCCGAGTGACCGCACTGTGATTTTGCGCCAGCGCACATCGAGCCGAAATGTCATGATTCGGTTGACCATGTCGTAGCGCGGAGCGATGGCATCGAACATCTCGCGCACGGCGGTCTGCTTGGCGGCGCCTTGGGGCAGTGTCTCGCTGTCCCAACTTGCCGCACTGTTAGGGCTATTTGTCACGATTAAAGGTTACGACAAGTAGTCCACATAAGCGCATCGGGTGCCGCTCTCGGCGATCGTGAAATAGGGCATCGGGCAGACTACTTTTGAAGGCTAGTGGCTAACTTTTCTGGCGCCGAGGGGGCTCGTTTGTGATTGATTTTTCTTTTCCGGCCGAGGTTGAGGAGATTCGTCTCAAGGTTCGCTTGTTCATGGACACGGAGGTGCGTCCCAAATGGGATGCAATTGATCAGCACGATCGCAAACAGGTCGTCGGCGCGATCGTCAAGTTGCGCAAGTCCGCCCGCGAGAAGTGGATGTTGTGGTTGCCGCACATGCCAATCGAGTGGGGCGGTCTCGGGCTCGGGCCGACAGCAATGGCCGCGGTCTCCGCAGAGGCATCCAAGGTCAGCATCGGGCCTTTCGTGTTGAACGCCCAGGCTCCGGACGAAGGCAATCAACATACTCTGTTGCATTGGGCGACGCCGGAACAAAAAGAGAAGTACCTGCGTCCACTCTGCGAGGGAAGTGCGCGCTCGTGTTTTGCCATGACCGAACCAGAGGTTGCCGGTAGCGACCCGACGTTAATTAAAACCTTCGCATACAAAGACGGCGAAGAGTGGGTCGTCAATGGTCACAAGTGGTTTATTTCTGGAGCGCGCGGCGCCCAGTTCGCACTTCTCGTGGCGCGAACAGAGGAAGACCCAGATATACCGCAGGCCGCTAATTCGTGCTTCATCGTCGACATTCCGAACGAGGGCTGGAACGTCGTTCGCGACATTGAGACGATGTCGGGCGGACACAACCACTGCGAGATCGAGATCAAGGATTTGCGCATCCCGGCATCGAACATGTTGGGCGGTCGCGGCCAGGGACACCTCTTGGGTCAATACAGGTTGGGCCCGGCAAGGCTCGCGCACTGCATGCGCTGGATCGGTCAGGCCGAGACCGCGCTCGACATGATGGTGGCGCGCTCACTCGAGCGCTTCTCGCACGGATCGCTACTTGCCGAGAAGCAGGGCATTCAGTGGATGATCGCAGACTCGACAATGGATTTGTATCAGAGCAAGTTGATGGTCTTGCACGCCGCCTACAAAATCGAGAGCGGCATGGAATTTACGTCTGAGGTTTCGATGGCCAAACACTTCGTGGCCAATAGTTTGTGGCGAATCATCGATCGCGCGATTCAGGTGCACGGGGCACTTGGTTACAGCACCGACACGCCGCTTGCGGGAATGCTGACGCAGGCTCGCTGGAGCCGATTCGCCGACGGCGCCGACGAGATTCACCAGATGCGTATCGCGCAGCGGACAATCGCGGCGTTCAAAGATCACGGAAACACAAAGAAGGCGACAGGAGACTTACCGCTATGAACCAAATAGACACTCAACGGATCATCTTCGGCATGTTTATGCCTCAGGGATGGAAGATGGAGCTGGTCAAGATCCCGACCGCCACGGAGAAGTGGCAAGCGGCAGTAAAGGTTGCGCTGCACGCCGAGGAGCTCGGCTACGACTCGATTTGGGTATACGACCACTTCCACAACGTGCCGAAGCCTGCGCACGAAGCGGTGTTCGAGTGTTGGACGGTGATGGCGGCGATAAGCCAGCTGACGACCAAGATTCGCCTCGGCCAAATGGTCGGTTGCAACTTGTATCGCCCGCCCGCGTTACTCGCCAAGATCACCAGCACGCTCGACGTCATCTCGGGTGGTCGCTTGGATTGGGGCATTGGCGCTGGTTGGTACGAGAACGAGTGCAAGGGTTATGGCTACGAGTTTCCCGTCCCGAAGGAACGTATCGCGATGTTGCGCGAGTCTGTGGAAATCGTCAAGTCGATGTGGACAAACCAAGAGACGACCTACGACGGCAAGTACTACAAGTTGGAGCGAGGTAATTGCGATCCAAAGCCGCTGCAGTCGCCGCATCCCCCGATTTGGATCGGCGGCGGCGGCGAGCAACTGACGCTTCGCGTCGTCGCCCAGCACGCCGACTACTCAAACTTCGGCGGCTCGCCAGACGAGTTCGCGCGCAAGGTTGAGATTCTCAAGGGCCACTGCCAGAAAGTCGGCCGTGACGCCGATGAGATCGGCAAGACGATCTCGGGCGAGATCTTGATTCGCGACACCGAGGCAGAGCTTCGGGCATTTCAAGTCTCTAGCGGCCGAAGCGATCAGTTCGAGGCGTGGCAGGCAAACAACCTTGTCGGCACGCCGCAACAGATCGCCGAGAAAGTTGAGAAATACATTTCCGTTGGTTGCACCGGTTTCATACCATGGTGCGTCGATTACCCAGAGACGCACACGATGGACGAGTTCGCCAAAGTTATGGCCATTTACCGCCCATAAGCGGCTACTAGTAGTAGTGGCGAAAAATTACCTCGGCCACGCACGAAGGCTTGGTCGCGCCTTCGCATTCGAATGTGACTTCGAGAACCACTTGCGCGCCGCCACTTATGTCGTCGACACTGTTCAACTTCGCGCCCGCACGCAACTTTGAGCCGACCGGTACGGGAGACATAAAACGTACTTTGTTAGCGCCGTAGTTGACGCCCATCTTGACACCCTCGATGTGCCAGATCTGGCCGATGAAGACCGGCGTGAGCGACAGTGTTAGGTAACCGTGGGCGATTGTTCGACCGAACGGGCCAGTCTTGGCCCTCTCAACGTCGAGGTGGATCCACTGGTGATCTCCTGTCGCATCTGCAAATTTTTGAACCTGCTCCTGAGTGATGGTCACGTATTCGCTGTAGCCGAGGTGTTGGCCGACGTGGGACTTGAGGTCGGCGTGGTCTTTGATGATTGTTGTCATTGTTGCATTGTGTCAGACCGACGTGTTGTTAGGCGAACCGACGAAATTCAGTGGTACCAAACGCGCTGATGATCTCTGCTCTGCTGGTGCAAGAGCAGGGCTACGAGCGCGCCGTCAAATAGAACGCTGATGATGCTTCCGCCGAGTGGCCTTGCTGTTATGTAGTCAGATAATGCAACATTGGCAAAGCTATTTGCGGCAATATCGCGCACAGCCGCGAAGCGCACCAGGAAAGGTGCGAAGGCTGCCGCCACGGCCAGGCGATATCCGAGTTTGCGGTCGTTTGCCATTAAGAAACCGCCGGCGATGTGCAGTCCCACGACGACAATCCCGAGAATTAATCCAAATCCGAAGCGATACCTCATGTAACCGAGGTAGCCGGTCTTGTCGAACAGGCTGACGATCGAGAAGAAACCGTTGAGGTACAACAACCAAGTCGCGATCTGCAGCGTTTGAGGTTGCATGCGGTCAAACCATTTCTTGCGATCAATACTTGTCATCCGTCCATTCTGACAGATAGTTGCCGTCGCCGACAGCCTCAATCGGTAGCCTCAATGCGTGCGCACCGGTTTCGTTTCCTTCGTCGGTCGGCCCAATGTCGGCAAGTCAACTCTGTTGAACGCGATTTGCGGTCAAAAGGTCAGCATTGTGTCAGACAAGCCGCAGACGACGCGACGTCAAGTTCGCGGTGTCGTTACCCGCGTCGATGCGCAGATTATTTTCGTCGATACTCCTGGGCTGCACAAGGCGGTTACGGCGCTCGGCCGGCGCGTAAACAGCACGGCGCTTGAGATGACGAAAGATGTTGACGTCGTGTGCATGGTCGTTGACGCCACGCAGCCGGTCGGCAAGGGCGACAAATGGGTGAGCGAACAGCTGGCGATGCCATCGGTCGTGGTGGTTCTAAACAAGATCGATCGGGCTTCGCCGCAGCAAATCATGAAACAGCTTCAGGCGCTATCGGCGATGGGCGCGGCCGAGTATTTTCCGATTTCTGCTAAAACCAACTCGGGGGTCGACGAACTAGTTAATTATCTGGCTGGTCGAATGCCTGCCGGCGAGATGTTGTACCCGCCGACCACGACGTCGGAGACGCCAGAAGAGTTGTGGGTCGCCGAACTCGTGCGCGAACAATTACTGGCAATGTTCGCTGACGAGTTGCCGTACTCGATAGCAACGAGAGTCACCGAATGGGAGTGGCCGCGCGTTCGTTGCGAGATTGTCGTCGAGCGGGAGAGCCAAAAGGGTATGGTCATTGGCAAAAACGGCAGTATTTTGAAGGAGGTTGGCACCAAGGTACGTAGTCAAATGGCGGAAGGAGCATTCCTAGAGTTATTTGTCGTGGTCGATAAGGATTGGCAACAGCGCCCCGATCGCGTTGAACGGCTCGGCTATTAGCCAGACGCCTCTTGCGCAATCAGGTTCGTGTAATCGTCGAACGTAACGGCGGTGCCTGCGGCGGCGAGGTCGCCGCGCCCTCGCGGTACCGCGATCGCGACGCCGTCGACGCTGAACAAGACCTGACCGATTCCGGGTCGGCTTGTGAGCGTGAGCACGAGTTGGGCGATCGCCAGTTTCTGATCTGCGGCCGGGAGGTCCTTGAGAAACGATGAACCTGCGTCGATCCTGGCGACTCCGCGTAAGACGTCGACCGAAGCATTGAAGAATTTCGGCACTGCACTGCGCAATCCGGTTGTGGCGGCGTCGGGGCTTGGGCCCGCGATCAGGATCGCGAGGGTCTGCGTCGCAGTTGCCGGACTGACAATATTTTGCTGTGTCCGGATGACCCTGCTGTTGCTAACGAAGTAGACGTCAACGGGTTCGCTGACTACCTGAGGTTCGGAAGTGACGGTCGCCAGTGTTGTGGTCGTGCTCGGCGCGACGGTGCTGGTCGTGCTGGCGGCATTCAATTCAAACGGAATTTCGCCGTTTGGAATTTGCTCGTACTCGCTGCTTGACGGCACCGAGCATGCTTGGGCGAGCGCAGCGAGCGCCCCGACCGCGAGAATATTACGGAGGATTCGAAACGATTTCATTGAAATTCGCCATCTTGGGCTGCGGCGCGCACCGAACGGTTTATCGACACCACAAACAGGGCGCCGCCGTTGTTGGAGTTCTCGACCCAAGCCTGACCACCAAGAGCTCTGGCGTGTTCAACGACGATCGCCAACCCAAGCCCACTACCCGAGCTGTTGCGTGACGCCGTGCCGCGGGCGAAGCGCTCAAAGATTCTTTCGCGTTCGCTGGCGGCGACTCCTTGCCCTGCGTCTTCGACGCTGAGCAGCAAAAATTGCGAGCCAGCGTCGACATTGAGACCGATTCGTGTTGCTCCCGAGCCGTGATCGCGGGCATTGTCGAGAAGGTTAACCAGGATTCGTTCGATGCGTCTCCGGTCGGTGAGGGTCTGCTCGGCGCTAATCTCACTTGGCAGCGAGTTGATAAATGGAACATTTAGATAGCCATGGCGATCCTTGATGCGCTCGACTAGATCCGCGACGCGAACGAACTCGAGATGAGTTTCGCTGGCGCCCGCATCGAGCCTGGATAGCTCGAGCAGGTCCAGCACGGTGCGATCGAAGCGCCGCACCTGAGTCCCGACGATGTCGAGGGCCTGACGGTTGCGCTCGGAGAGATCGTCGCGGCGCGTTTCGAGGACTTCGACGGCGGTTGTCAGCGCCGTAACAGGCGAACGCAATTCGTGACTGACGTCGCTGGCGAATCTTTGCTCACGCTCGATCCGGGCTTGCACAGCGTCGACCATGTCATTAAATGAAGTCGCCAACTGGTTGAGGTCCTCGTCGTCTTCTGGTTCAAGCCGTGTGTCCAGTCCGCCTGTGGCGATCGCGTTAGCCGCATTTGAGACACGCTTCAGCGGCCTGAGAACATTGCTGCTCACAGAAAATCCGAGTACGCCGGCGGCGATTGTGACCAGCAATATTCCCAGCGAAAGAGTCGTGCGGATCGTGCTCAGCGTGCGCTCAACGTCGCTAAGAGGGAAGGCCTCGAAATACTCGGCCAGCACGCTCGGCATGGCGATACCGATCGCCTCGTACGGGCTTCCGGAAAACACAAACCGCTGCCGACCAGATTTGCCGGCCAGCGTCTCTGCAACAAGGTCTTTCGGCAAATTCGATTGAGTGAAACGAAGCGGTTCTTGCGCGTAGAAAAAGTCGGATCCGTTCTCGTCGGCGTTGAGGTGTACGACCGCGTATCCGCCGCGCTCGCTGCGAATATTTGTGACCAAGTCGCCGATAACGGTGCGGTCCGATGTGAGCACAGTCCGAACTAATTGCGCGTTATTAAACGCTTGGCGCTTGGCGACCTCTGTGCGTTGGCTCAAGAGATACGAGCGCGTGCTGGCGTATGTGACGACGCTTAGGGCCACTGCCGCGGCGAACGCCGCCAGGCTGAAATAAGCGATCATTTTGCCGCGCAGTCCGACAATCCTCGGCAAAGTAAAGCGTCTCACCGTTACAGCATTACCTACAGCGGCTTCGCAATAAAAAACACCGACGGGCGTCAAGGGGGAGCATGACGACCCGTCGGTGTAACAGGGACAGTTTCACGCCCGAATATTGCCAAAACAGCCTATTTGTATGCGTTTTGTGTAACAATATGCCGCAATAGGGCAGACTGCACAGGCATGCAAAGTCTCCTATTCATCGAAGACGACGGCGCCATTCGCCAGGCGCTGCGGATGGCCCTCGAAGACGAGGGGTACGAGGTGCGCGAGGCCTCTGACGGCGTAAGTGGGTTGGCAAATTTTGCGGCCCAACCGTCTGATCTGGTCCTGCTCGACCTGCGCCTTCCCGACATCTCGGGTTTCGAAGTCTGTCGGACCCTGCGCCAGCACAGCATCGTGCCGATCATCATGGTTACGGCGCAAACCGACACCCACGACTTGGTAGCAGGGCTTGAGGCCGGCGCCGACGATTATGTAACCAAACCAGTGGTCACCAAAGAGTTGGCGGCGCGTATCAGGGCGGCCCTTCGCAGAACTCAGTTGATCGGTAATGCCGCCGATACGCATTCGCAGGTCACGCGCATCGCCGACGTAGAAATTAATCGCGATCTTAGCGTCGTCACAAAGGGCGGCGCCGAAGTTAGTCTGACAAAGACCGAGTATCACCTGCTGTGCGAATTCGCCGACCATCCGAATATGGTGTTGTCGCGAGACCAACTATTAGAGCGGGTTTGGGGTTACGAGTACTTGGGAGACAGCAGGCTCGTCGACGCGCACATTCGCCGATTGCGCGTGAAGATTGAAGATCATCCGGACGAGCCAAAAATTATCGTCACTGTGCGCGGGCTGGGTTACCGCCTAATACCAAGTTGAGTTTCTCTCGATCTGATCGAAGAGAACTAGATCTCGTCGCCTATCTAGTGGCGAATCGCAAAAAGTCTTCGACCTCGGCACGATTGACCGTTCGCGGCATTGGCGGCAGCGTGGCGACTATCTTTTTGCCGTAACCCTTAGTCGCTAGACGCGGATCTAGGATCGCCACGACACCCTTGTCGCTCTGGGTGCGAATTAATCGTCCGGCTGCCTGCGCCAGCTGCGATGCGGCGCGCGGAATATCGATCTCGTTAAAGGCTCCGGATCCGATCAGGTCACGACGCGCCTTGAGCAGTGGTTCGTCGGGGCGCGGAAATGGAATCTTGTCGATGATGACGAGGCTCAGCGTGCGACCCGGAACATCTACGCCCTGAAAGAAGCCCGCCGTCGCAAATAGGCACGCCGATTCGTCCTTGGCGAATTCTCCCAATAATGCCATCTTCGGCAGGTCGTCTTGTCGCCAGATCTGAAACGGCAATCGCGATTTGATCGCGTCGGCTGCGGCATGCATCGCCCGATATGTGGTGAACAGCGCCAGAGTGCGACCGCCCGCGGCTTCGATCAGCCAGGCGATTTCGTCGTGCACCGCATCGTCGCGAGATGGTTCGTTCGGCGCCGGCAGATTCTTTGCGCAGTACAACAGAGAGTGCATCTCGTAGTTAAACGGGCTACCAACATCTATCGCATCCCAGTCTCCTTCTGGCAGGCCGATTCGCTGCGGAAGCGAGATCGGAATTGTCGCGCTCGTCAGAATTGCCGTGCGCTGCGACCACACGCCAGAATCCAGTATTGTGCCCACCTCAAGTGGAGCGATTTCGAGACGTGGTCGCTCGGTCGTGCCAGTCACGAAGGGCACGTTGCCCTTGAGGCTGCCCAGCGCAAAGTCGATCGATTCGGCAAGGCGGGCACAAAGTCCCTGTCCGCGAAGTTTGCGCTGCTTGGCCGATTCGTCATCTGATCCGATCGATCTCAGCGCCTCGAGCGCGGTGCCAACCTGCAGGCGGGTCACGATCAGCGCATCGCGAATGTCTGGAGGCAGCGGGTTGGGGAGCTGCTTTTCGAGATGCGGAGTCAGAGCGCCCTTAAGTTGAAGCGCGGACTGGGTGAAATTGTCAATCAAGGCGGTGTCGCTAACAATCACCCGAACCGCAGTAGATACAGCGTTAATCGAGATCGGGCTGATCTCGACGCCGACGGTAGAACTGATCACGTCCTCGAGTTGGTGGGCCTCGTCGAAGATAACCAATTCGTGATCGGGAAGCAGAGCTCCGCCACTCGCGATGTGCAGGCCGTAAATGTACGTATTGACGACAATCACGTCGGCTTCCGCAGCTTTTTGTCTGGCGCGCTCTGCGAAGCATCTATCGCCGACGGGGCAGCGGTGCGCGCCGGGGCACTCGTCGCTGCCGACGCTGACGCTTCGCCAGGCGCCGTCGCTTGGCGACCACGAGAGTTCAGCCGCATCGCCAGATTCTGATGTCGCTGACCACTCCCGCAATTTCTTGATTTCTGATTTCAACTTGACCGATAGTTCTTTGAAATCAATACTTTCCTGCTTTGACGACTCCATTTCGGCGAGACGCTGTAGACAGATGTAGTTGTTGCGGCCCTTGAGCACAGCCCAATTCAAAGGAGTCACGCGAATTTTTTTGAACGCTTGCGCGAGCAGTGGCAAGTCGTGCATCGCCAATTGATCCTGCAACGCCTTGGTGAAAGTGGCGACGACTGTGCGCTTGCCAGACAATAGAGCGGGCACTAGGTAGCCAAGTGTTTTGCCAGTTCCAGTTCCAGCCTGCACGATTAGATGACGCCGTTTCTCGATCGCGACCGCGATAGTCGTTGCCATCTCGTCCTGGCCCGGGCGCTCTTCGACTTCTGGCAGGTGTGCGGTCGCCAGACGCAAGGCGTCCAGAACTTCGCGATCTCGCTTTGTGGTCATCAGGGTTTTGCAATCATCACGTACTACCTCGGCAGCAAATCGAGCGCGCGATCCAGATCGACTCCGTCGAAGTCTGGCCACGTGTGCTCGGTGAAGTGAACCTTGGCACCGGCTATCTGCCACAACATGAAATTGGAGATGCGCGTTTCGCCAGAAGTACGCACCAGCACATCTACCGGCGGCAGTGTAGGGCTATACATATGTTTAGCGATTGCCGCCGCAGTGAGCGGCGCGCCTGACCTGGCGTCGATCGCGGCGAGGTTAGCGGCACGCGTAATCTCGCTGCGGCTTCCGTAATCAAAGGCGATTGTTAGAACCATTCCCGTGTTGTGTGCGGTTTCGGTGATGGCGCGGCCGATTGCCTTTTGCACGAAAATCGGCGTGCGCGAACCAGGCTCATCGAACGGGCGACCGATCCAAGCGACACGCACATTGTTGGCGTTCAGTTCTTCGATTCTGCCGAATAGTTTTTTATGCAGAGACAAAATATGACGTACCTCGGCCCGCGGCCGCACCCAGTTTTCGGTTGAGAAGCCGAACACCGTCATCCAACCAATATTGCGTTTGCTGGCCTGGCGAACGATCTCGGCCAGGGTCGCTTCACCAGCGGTGTGCCCAGCGGTGCGTGGCAGTCCGCGGCGCTTGGCCCAGCGGCCGTTGCCGTCCATGATGCAGGCGACGTGAACAGGCCTTGCCGAATCGAGCGACTGTGTACTGGTTGTAGCGATGCTCTTCATGCGCTCCAAACCCTACTTACAAGATGTGCCACCGCAGAGACACATCTGTCGTGCGACAATAGAGGTGTGGCGGAATTGGATCATGTCCTAATTTGTGGAGGAACAACGCAAGAGTGGCGGGAGAGCGGCTCGAAGAATTGGCACACTCAGCTGGCTTCGCTCGTTAAGTCAGTTCAGGGGCAAGGACTGCGCTGGCTGACGGTCTGCCCGTACTCGGGCTCGATTACGTCGCTTGAGCGGGTCGCCTTGTATGCAGACCTGATTGCGGCCAGCGGAGGCGACCTGCATCATGACAAGGTTTCCTACATCGCTGCTGAGGGATTGATGGTGATCATTGATCCGTGCGCCGATGGCCGCGAGCGTTTAGTCGCGGCCGTGGGGCGAATTGCTCACGACGTATTTGACGAAGAGATGTTGGCCTCCACGGTGCTTGCGCCGGCCCAGAGCGATCCAGACCTAGTAGTTGTGCTGGGCAAGCCAGATAGGTTACCGCAGTCTCTCGTCTGGGAGTTGGCATATAGCGAGTTGGTGTTCTTGGACATCAAGTGGAAGTCGTTTAATTTCGAGCACCTGCAGATGGCCATAGACGATTTTGAACGCCGCGATCGACGCTACGGGGGTATTGATTCGTGAGCGTCTATCGCGACAAAGCTGTAGTGCTGCGCAATTACAAACTCGGCGAGAGCGATCGAATCATCGTGATGATGACGGCCCAGCACGGCAAAATTCGGGCCGTCGCCAAGGGCGTTCGCAAAACAAGGTCTAAGTTTGGCGCGCGGCTCGAGCCGCTCAGCCATATCGACGTGCAACTTTATAAGGGACGCAACCTCGACATTGTCAACCAGGTCGAATTGGTGTCGTCGACGGCCCGACTGCGCGGCGACCTTGACCTCCTCACTCAGGGCATCTCGATGCTCGAGGCGGTCGATCAAATATCTCAGGATCGAGAACCGGCTCAGTACCTGTACAAGATGCTTGTCGGCGCCCTCGACCAACTCGCACTGCACTCGTCGCCGATCGTGTTGGCGGCTTTCTACTGGAAGTTGTTGGCCGCCGAAGGTGTTAGCCCGCAAATTTCGCGATGCGTGGATTGTCAACGGGACGACGAATTAGTGGCTTTCGACATGCTGCAAGGCGGTGCACAGTGTCGCGCCTGTCGCACCGGTGTGGGTATTACGGCGCCAGCGCTTGATCTATTGCGGATGATTCTTGGTGGTGAATTGGCTGTTGCGCTGGCGCAGACGGCGACGCCGGCGACCGGCGAGGTTACGCACCTCGCGATGCAAGCGATGGAAAATCATATTGAGCGTCGTTTGAAGTCGGTGTCAATGTTCGAGCAACGCAATCGCTAGTATGAACAGTCGCTAGTCTGATCTAATGCCCGCTAGCGAACTCGAACAGATCGTAAATCTCGCCAAGCGGCGCGGATTCGTGTATCCGAGCGCCGAAATATACGGCGGGTTCCGCTCGTCCTATGACTACGGCCCGCTTGGTTCGCTGATGTTGCGCAATGTTAAGGACGCATGGCTAAAAGCGATGGTGCAAGAACGAGACGATGTCGTGCTCATCGATTCCGCGATCCTTACTCCTCCCCAGGTGTTCGAGGCCAGCGGTCACCTCGCCAACTTCAGCGACCCATTGGTGGACTGTACGGTTTGCAAGAAGCGGTTTCGCGAGGATCAGCTCGAGGTCCGCGATTGCCCGCAGAACATGAAGGGTTGTCAATTCACCGAGGCGCGAGCGTTCAATCTGATGTTCAAGACTCATGCTGGTCCTGTCGAGGGGGAGGGAACGGATGTCTACTTGCGTCCCGAGACCGCTCAAGGCATGTTTGTGAACTTTGCCAATGTGCTACAGACATCCAGAATGAAACCGCCGTTCGGAATTGCCCAAGTAGGAAAAGCATTCCGCAATGAAATTACACCGAGTAACTTCATCTTCCGCACCCGTGAATTCGATTTGATGGAGTTGGAGTTTTTCGTTCCACCGGCCGACGGACCAAAGTGGTATGAGTATTGGTGCGAGCGGCGCTTGCAATGGTACATCTATCATGGCATACCATCAGCGATGTTGCGCATACGTGCCCACGAAGATGACGAACTCTCGCACTACTCAACAGGAACAAGTGACATCGAATTCAAATTTCCCTGGGGATGGGGCGAGCTGGAAGGCATCGCCCAGCGCACTGATTTCGATCTCAAACGACACGCCGAACATTCAAAGCAAAAATTGGACTACTTCGATCAAGCGACAAATGAGCGATACGTTCCATTCGTTGTCGAGCCAGCTGTCGGCGCAAATCGGGTAATGGCGGCCTTCTTGCTCGCCGCCTACGACGAAGACGTCATCAACGACGAGCCTCGCACCGTAATGCGGCTCCACCCGCGGCTGGCGCCGTATCAAGTGGCGATCCTGCCCCTCTCGAAGAAGGACACGCTCAGCCCGCTCGCTCGAAGCATCTTCGCCACGCTTTCGAAGCGATACATGTGTGACTTCGACGAGACTCAGGCAATCGGGCGCCGCTACCGTCGCCAAGACGAGATCGGAACGCCGTTTTGTTTGACGGTCGACTTCGATTCGCTCGAAGACGACGCAATCACCATTCGTGAGCGCGACACGACCGCGCAGCAACGTGTGCCGATTGCTAACATCGAAACCGAAATGACGCAACGCCTCGGATTTTAATTCACAAACAATAACGCGCACGGGAGACAGTCATGGGTCAGGTGGCAGTAGCAGTAAAACTCACAATCAAGGAAGGCCAACGCGACGCGATGACCGCGGCCGTGATGCCGGGACTCGAGACGGCCAAGACCGAGGGCGGCACCATCACTTATATTTTTCACCACGATGTAGCTGACGCCAACTTGGTCTGGTTCTACGAGTTGTATGCCGACAACGCCGCATTTGATGCGCACATGAAAACCGAAGCATTTAAAACATTCTCAGCATCGCTTGCACCGTTTATTGCTGGTGCGCCAGAGTTTCATATCCTGAATCCGATTGGCGGGAAAGGTCTCTAGAGTTTGTACCTAGACGAGATTATTACTGCCCACCGCGCCACAGCGCGTGCCGACCATAGGGCGGTTGATCGTCTTATCGGCGAGGCCAAATCGATGCCCAAACCGCGCGGTTTTCGAGATGCGCTATTGGCCGCGTCTCGATCGCATCTGGCTGTGATCGCCGAGGTCAAGCGCCGCTCGCCTTCGAAGGGCGACCTGAACCCAGACCTCGACGCCGGCGCTTTGGCCGCAATCTACGAGGTCGGCGGCGCAACTTGCGTATCGGTGCTTACCGACCACGAGTTTTTCGGTGGTTCGGCACAGGACCTAAAGGTGGTATCGGGGGCCATCAAGTTGCCGGTGCTGCGCAAGGATTTCACTGTCAGCGTCAATGACGTTTGCGATGCCAGGCTGATGGGCGCTGATTGCCTGCTGCTAATAGTCGCCGCGCTCGACTCCGGCGAATTGTGGGATTTTCATTCGTTGGGCAAGGATCTCGGCCTCGATGTATTGGTTGAGGTGCACACTGAGTCCGAGTTAGAGGTCGCCCTTGAATTAGGCGCCGACTTGATCGGTGTAAACCAACGCAATCTGTCGACGTTTGTGGTCGATACCGAGATCGCCGCAAGGATGTCGGCAATGATCCCGGGCGGGGTCGTCAAGGTAGCCGAGTCCGGGGTGCGCGGAGCTGTCGACGCCAGGTTGTTGCGTCTCGCCGGATACGAGGCCGTATTGGTAGGCGAGTCGCTGGTGGTGTCGGGCGACGTCCGGGCCAAAATGAGTGAGTTACTAGTCGTCTAGCCGCGCGGCACTACCGTGATGAGTGCATGTTTGTAAAGATCTGTGGCATAACGAGCGAAGAGGACGCGCTGCTTGCCGTGGCCATGGGTGCCGACGCTGTCGGTTTTATCTTTGCACCATCGCCGCGGCAAGTCACGCCGACGAAGGTTCGCGAGATCGTGCGCCGATTGCCGGCCGAAATCTTGACGGTCGGAGTCTTTCGCGACGAGCACCCACTTCGCATCACCGAGATTATGAAGTCGGCGCGACTGCAGGGCGTGCAGTTGCACGGACACGAAACGCCTCAGGCGACGTTCGAGGTAGTGAAGAGCGCGCGCTTCGTAATCAAAGTAGTAGTTGCTGGCTCCGAGGATGCTCGACGAGCGTACGAATTCAACACCGACGTGATTATGGTGGACGGCGTGTCGCCCGGATCTGGCCAAGTATTGGATTGGTCCCTGCTCTCCGAATTACCCGACTCCGTGTTGGTATTGCTCTCTGGCGGCCTAACCCCCGAGAATGTTGCCGACGGAATCAAACTTGTCAAGCCGTGGGGTGTTGATGTTTGTAGCGGTGTCGAAAAGTCGCCGGGGCACAAGGACCCACTTAAATTGAAGCGATTCATCGCGGCGGCGAAAGCAGCAGAGCTCAAACAACCAGAAGCCCCTTGGGATCCGAAGAATCACCCCTACGACTGGGCGGAGGACGAGTAGATTTGCTGCGATGGAACTTGAAGCACCGATAAACGGCAGATTCGGCGAGTTCGGCGGGCGTTTCGTGCCCGAGACGCTAGTTCCGGCGTGCCAAGAACTCGAGGCGGCATTTGTCGACGCATGGGGTGATTCGCTGTTTCGTACAGAACTTAACGACCTTTTGCGCGATTACGCCG
>JAYTUM010000164.1:0-5907 GCA_043744575.1 Acidimicrobiales bacterium
GCGGGTCGAGCGCCAAACCAGAATAATTGCGGTCGTACGCGATGCGGCCGTAAAACGCGCAGGCATTTTGGTCGAGCATCAGAAATTCGAAGTTCTTGAGCGACGCCAGCGCCGTCGTGTACAGCATGTGGGTATGCAACACCACTCGGGCACGCGGAACATTACGGTGAATATATGAGTGCAAGATCCAAGCCGTCGGGTCGATATCAAGTTCGCCAGAGACACCGTTGTGCGACGTGTCGACGAGCACCAGGTTGCTGGCGCAGATTTGCGAAAAGTGGCTACCGTTGCGGTTGACGAGGAACCTTTGACCGTCGTCGGTGATGGCCGCGCTGAAATGATTGGCGACCGCCTCGTGAAAGTTGTAGCGTGCCGCCCAGCGAAACGCTGCCGCTAGCTCGCGGCGGGTTTGCGCTTCTGTAGCCATTTGCAAAGTTTATTCGAGTTCGGCAGGAAACCCTGGCGCGCGCAGGTCTGTGCCAGTCGCGTCTTCAAGCAACTTGACGACCTGCGAAGACCACGCCTGCCCGCCATAAGCCTCTTTGGCGCGAATGAATGTCTGATAGGTGTGCCCGGCAAGATCTAGCGGCACGCCAAACTCACGTCCGAAGCCCATCGCAAAGCCGAGGTCTTTGAGCGCCAGATCCATCGTGAAGTTGATGTTGTACGAGCCGTTCAAGATCACTTGGCTCTCAGTCTCGTGCACGAAACTATTACCAGACGATTGCTTGATCGCCTCGAACGCGACGCCGAGATCGAGCCCCGCGCGCTTCGATAACATCAATGCTTCGCCCGCGGCGACAAGATGAATGAAGGCGAGCATGTTGGTGATCACTTTGATCACCGCGGCGCTGCCTAGCGGCCCAATATATAGGACAGGGTTGCCCATCGCGGCGAGTGCCTTCTCGTGGGAGCGAAACACGGAGTCTTCGCCGCCTACCAAAACGGTGATGTCGCCGTGCGCCGCCTTGTGCACGCCGCCAGTTACCGGCGCCTCGAGCACGTTGACGCCTTTAGACACGGCGATTTCGCCGAGGCGCATCGTCTCGCCTTGATCGTTGGTGCTCATGTCGATCCAAGTCGCCTTTATCGCCCGGCCGGCGAGTGAATCGAGTACGCCACCGCTGCCGGCTACGACCGCGTCGATCGCTCGCGGCGATGGCAGGCAGGTAAACACCGTGTCCGAGGCATCGCACACCACTTGGATCGAATTTCCCCACTTGGCGCCCTTTGCCACTAGTGGGTCGCCCGCACCCTTATCGAGGTCGAAGATTGTGACTTCGAAGCCATTGCGCACGAGGCTGCCCGCCAAGAACTTGCCAATGTGACCGAGACCGATGAAACCGCAGCGCATAATTCTCTCCCGTGATTTGTTTGAAAAACTTAGAGCTGAATCCAGGTTGTCTTCAAGTTCGTGTAGCCCTCAATCGAATGCAACGAACGATCGCGCCCGTTACCTGATTGCTTGAAGCCGCCAAATGGCGTGGTGATCGAACCGCGGTCGAAAGTATTCACCCATACTGTGCCGGCGCGCAACTGACGAGCGATCTTGTGCGCCTTGCTGACGTCGCGCGTCCACAACGCGGCCGCGAGGCCATAATGCGAGTCGTTGGCAACTCGAACAGCTTCTTCGGCGTTTGCAACGCGTACCGAGCCGAGTACTGGCCCGAAGATCTCTTCCCTTTCGATGCGCATTCCGGGTTTGACGTTATTAAAAATCGTCGGGGGGATGAAGATGCCACCCTTGACAGGTTCTACCGGCTTACCGCCGGTGTGAATCGTGGCGCCCTCGGCTTGACCGATCGCGATGTATTCGTTTACGCGGTCGAACTGGGCGCGGTCGACGATCGTGCCCATCGCGGTCTTTGGGTCGTAGGTATCGCCAGGCATGATCGTTTCCGAGACATTACGAATCTTTTCGAGCAACTCGTCTTCGATCTTTTGATCGACGACGACGCGCGTGCCGGCGTGACAAGTCTGACCGGCGTTGTAGAACACACCCCAGGCGATCGCCGAAGCGGCGGCGTCAATGTCTGGGCAATCGTCGAGCACCACATGTGGCGTCTTGCCGCCGAGTTCAAGCGACACCGCCTTGCCGTTGCTCTCTGCCGAATATTTCAAAAAATACTTGCCGACTTCCGTCGAGCCCGTGAACGCCAACTTATTGACGTCCATGTGTCTGCCGAGAGTGCCACCGGCGCTCGGTCCGAAACCGTTGATCACGTTGAACACGCCGTCGGGTAGGCCAGCCCGAGACGCCAGCTCGGCAAACAACAGCGCCGACAGTGGCGACTGCTCGGCCGGCTTCAACACCACCGAATTGCCGCCGGCGAGTGCCGCGCCGACCTTCCACGAAGTAATGATCAGCGGATAGTTCCAGGGCACGACTGCACCGACAACACCCATCGGCTCGCGCTCTATCAACGCAATTGAGTCGCGCGGCACGGGCGCAATTTCGCCGTACAACTTGTCAATCGTCTCTGCGTACCATTGCAGGTTGCTCGCGCACGACGCAACGTCGACATTGAGTGAGTCGCTAATTGGCTTGCCGCAGTTCATCGTCTCGAGCAAGGCCAACTCCTCGGCATTTTCACGAATCAGTGCGACCCACTTGAGCATTATTGTCTTGCGGTCTTGCGGCGCCATTTCGCGCCAAGTGCCGGCGTCGAAACTCTTCTTCGCCGCGGCGACTGCGAAGTTGACGTCCTGGGCATCGCCCTCGGCGACATTGGCGATCAGGCTTCCGTCGCGCGGGTTAATCGACTCAAACGTCTTGCCGCTCGCGGCGTCAACAAACTTACCGTCGATGAACAACTGAGTACGGGCGACTTTGGCGGAGGCGCGCTTCGTCCAGTCGGCAGTGGTGAGTACATTTGTCATCTCGGGGATCTCCTAAATTGTCCTGATTGGTTGTGATATCTAGTTGTGCTGGCTAAGCGTGAAAACCGTAGCAGTCTTATATCGCCAGATACCTAACCGGTCTTCTAGGCTCGCATGGTGGAAACTCGCCATCTTTTAGTAATCGCCTCGGTTGAGCGCACGGGCTCAACCCTGCTGTGCTCGATTTTGCGCGGCACTAAGCGGGCCGGCAGCCCGATCGAATACCTCAACATTCACTCGCGCAATTTTTCGAACTTTCGCCGGCAGCACGGTGTGCCAAAAATCAAGTTGCCACTGCGACCGCCGGGCTGGCTGCGCAGCGCTACTCGGCGCTACCCGTGGCGCAACATCTCGTGGTTCGAACCGGGCTCGTATCGCCGATATTTAGGAGAAATCGCCGCCGTCAACACGACCGAAAATGGCGTGTTCGGCATCAAGATGCACTGGAACCAGTACCAGCGACACATGCTTGACATCGGCGTCGATGTTGATTTTTGGAAAGTACCTGTCGCCTGGGTGCGCATCACCAGGCGCGACGAAATTCGCCAGGCGATTTCATTCGTGCGCGCCGCGCAGACGGAATCGTGGAACAGCAACATGGCCGCGACGAAGGATCCCGTGTACGATGGGCCGGCCATCGAGCAAGCCCTCGACCGCATCGCCGACGAAAATGCGCAGTGGTCAAATTATTTTGCTATCAACAAAATCGCACCGTTGCAAATCACATACGAAGAGTTGATCGGCGACACACCTGCAACAATCGGCAAAATCATGAACCTGATCGGCGAGCAGCTCGGCGAAATCCCAGCCTCGCAGGTCAGGCCCCAATCGGATTCACGCAATGGGCAATGGGCGACTCGGTTCATAGTTGAGTACCCGCAACACGCCCACCGCGCCGCGTTTGGTTCTGGCGATTCGCCTGCGACACTAGAACCGTGAGTAATCCAGCGATAGTTTCTGAGATCTTCGACCCGCAGGACTGGACGCCGGTTGCCGATTTCAACTTTACCGACATCACCTATCACCGCGCCGTTGCCCATGGCACCGTGCGAATTGCCTTCAACAGGCCAGAGGTGCGCAACGCCTTTCGCCCCGTCACGGTCGACGAACTCTTTACCGCACTTGAACACGCTCGCCAGTCCACCGACGTCGGCTGCGTGCTGCTCACCGGCAACGGTCCGTCACAAAAAGATGGGGGCTGGGCATTTTGCAGCGGCGGCGACCAACGCATCCGCGGCAAAGACGGCTACAAGTATGCCGACGGCGATACCGCCGCCAGCATCAACCCCGGTCGCACCGGCAGGCTGCACATTCTCGAAGTTCAGCGATTAATTAGGTTCATGCCCAAAATTGTTATTTGCGTGGTGCCCGGTTGGGCAGCTGGCGGCGGGCACAGCCTGCACGTTGTCTGCGATCTCACTCTCGCCAGCAAGGAGCACGCCAGGTTCAAACAGACCGACGCCGACGTCGCCAGTTTTGACGGCGGATTTGGCTCGGCGTATCTGGCGCGTCAGGTCGGCCAGAAGTTTGCTCGCGAGATCTTTTTCTTGGGCCGCGAATACTCGGCCGACGACGCGGTGCGCATGGGCATGGTCAACGCTTCGGTTGCCCATGCCGATCTCGAGAAGACGGCGCTGCAATGGGCCGCCGAGATCAACTCGAAGAGCCCGACGGCGCAGCGAATGTTGAAGTACTCGTTCAACCTGATCGACGACGGCTTGGTTGGGCAACAGATCTTCGCCGGCGAAGCGACGCGCCTCGCTTACATGACCGACGAGGCACAAGAAGGCCGCAATTCATTTTTAGAAAAGCGTGACCCAGACTGGGACGCGTTTCCCTGGCTCTATTAGTGGGCGCCGCGAGTCTGCCTCAAAGTGATTGAGATCGATTCGGCGCTAGACCCGCGCCTCGATGCGTTTCGCTGGCGCGAACGGCAACTGAACACAATCGCGCAGCGCAAAGCCAGCGTGAGTTCCGGCCACTTCATCGCCGAGGGTGACCTGGTGGTGCAGCGTGCAATTGACGCCGGATGCATTCCTGACACCGTTTTGTGCGATCCCAAGCGCGCATCGATCTTTGATCGACAGGTAGAAAGTCTCGGCGGGATGCTGTGCGTCGCCTCGGCCGAGATTCGACGCGAGGTTACGGGCCTTGGTGTACCACTAGATGCGATCGGATTATTTCATCGGCCAGTACTCACCGACGCCAACGAATTGATCGGCGCCTGCGCGAAACTGTTGGTGCTCGACTGCATCGACAATCCGAGCAACGTTGGGGCGATCGTGCGCACGGCGGTCGCTCTCGGATGGGACGGGATCTTGCTCGATATTTCGTCGTCAGACCCGCTCTCGCGGCGCGCACTGCGGGTCTCGATGGGCACGGCTCTGCGCGTTCCGTTTGCCAGAGTTAGCGACGTTACGAAAACTCTGGCGCTGATGCGCGACAGCGGCTACACGACAATCGGCCTCACACCCGCGGCGACGGCACAGGAAATTTCAAAGATCAAATTCGAGTCTGGTCAAAGGCGCGCGCTCGTGCTCGGCTCGGAGCGCAGCGGCCTGAGTGAGGCAACGCTTGGCGAGTGCTCGCTGCACGTGAAGGTGCCGATGCGCGACGGCGTCGATTCGCTCAACGTCGCCGCCGCGGCCGCGGTCGCTTGTTACGCGCTAGGCGGCTGATTGATTAGCGACGTCGCGGCGAACTGCATGTACTCGCTAAGTTGGGCGTGAATCTCTGGCGACGGCGCAAGCTCGTCCACAGCGGTCTGCATTGCCGCAACCCAGTGGTCGCGCTCAACTTGGCCGATCGCAAACGGGAAGTGTCGTTGCCTGAGCCGCGGATGGCCGCGCTCGTCGCTATAGGTAGTCGGCCCGCCCCAGTACTGCACGAGAAACATTGTCAAGCGCAAACGCGCGCCGCTGAGATCGCTCTGCTCTGGGTACAGCGCCAGAAGAACCGGGTCCGCCGCGACGCCATCGTAGAAGCGATTGACGAGCCGCTCAAAAAAAGGCGAGCCGCCGACCTGCT
>JAYTUM010000165.1:0-22605 GCA_043744575.1 Acidimicrobiales bacterium
GACGAGTTGACCGCGCTCGAAGAGCGTCTCGAGAAGGATGAGTACTCGAGCCGCATCGAGCAGTTCAAGCAAGAAGTGGAGGCCGAGATTCGTCGTCGACTCGTCGCCGACCGCGGAGCCGAGGCGATGGCCAAGACTCTTCGCAAGCCGTTACCCGAAGATGTCGAATTTATGCACGCCAGCCGCGACGAGATGCAGAGCCTGAAAAAAGCGCTTTACCCGCTAACGCGCAAACTCGCCGCGCGATTGGCGCGCAAACGGCGTCACGGGCGTAAGGGACCGCTCGATTTTCGCAACACCATTCGCCACTCGATGGCCTACGGCGGCGTGCCAGCTGATCCGAAGTTTAAATATCCGCGGCCAGCCAAGCCCGAGCTGATGGTCATCGCCGACATCTCGGGAAGCGTGGCCGCGTTCGCACGCTTCACGCTGATGCTGGTGTACGCAATTCAGGGCCAGTTCTCGAAGGTGCGCTCGTTCGTGTTCATCGATGGCATCGACGAGGTCACGTCGTACTTCAAGAGCACCGAAGACATCGGTGAGGCGATTCACCGCGTCAATACTGAGGCCGATGTGGTGTGGGTAGACGGCCACAGCGATTATGGTCACGCTTTCGAAGTCTTTTGGGAGAGGCACGGCAAGGACATCACATCGAAGACAACCGTTTTGTTGTTGGGCGATGCGCGCAACAATTACCACGCCGCGCAGAGTTGGGTCGTTAAAGAGATTCAAAAGAGGGCCCGCCACGTTTACTGGTTGAACCCTGAGCCGCGATCTTACTGGAACACGGGAGATTCGATCGTCGGCGACTACGGCGCCTTTACCGACGGCGTGTATGAGTGCCGAAACTTGCGTCAGCTCGAGGGTTTCGTAGAAAAACTGGCGTGACTAATACGCGCGTGGTGCTGGTACGCCACGGTGAATCGCAGGTCACCGTCAATGGAATCTTGGGCGGCCCGCGCACGTGCACGGGCTTGTCTGAGTTGGGCGTATTGCAAGCGCAGAAGTTACGCGACAGGCTCCTTGCCACCGGCGAAATTAAGGCCGATCAGCTGTATTCGAGCGGCTACCCGAGGGCACGCGAAACGGCCGAGATCATCAGGCCGTCGCTCGACGACCTGCCCGTAATTATCGATCTTGGTTTCGGCGAGCACGATCCTGGCCCAGAGTGCGACGGCTTGACGTACGTCGAGTTCGTGCGCCGCCACGGCCGACCGGACTGGGGTGGTGACCCTGAGGCAGAATTCTTTCCTGGCGGCGAGACTATAGCTGCATTTCACACCAGAGTTGGCAAGTCGTTCGATGCAGTGGCGCGCGATCACGCTGGCAAAACTGTTGTCGTCGCTTGCCACGGCGGCGTAGTCGACGCGTTGTTGCGCAAATTGCTTGGCACGCCGCCGACTGGCAAGTTTGAAGTGCACACGAGAAACTGCTCGCTGACCGAGTTCGTCGAGATTCGTGCTGGGCATTGGGCGTTAATGCGCTACAACGACTTTGCTCACCTCGAGGGATTATCCAAGGCGACGAACATCGAATAGGGCATGATGAGATCGTGTCAAAACAACCACTGATTGTCGTCGGTGCTGGCTCAGCCGGTGCTGTAATGGCCGCGAGGCTCAGCGAGAACTCGGCGATAGATGTGTTGCTACTTGACGGCGGCCCCGATGACACGCCACAACTGCGCGACCCGCGCACTGCTGGTGTCGATTTTTTACAGGCGCTAGAGGTGCCGGGTAAAACATTTGTAGACTTAATGGTCGCACGCACGCCAGAGCAGGGAGCCTCGTTCTACCCTCAGGGTCGAGGCGTGGGCGGCGGTTCGTCGGTGAATGCGATGGTTGGCATGTGGGGTCACCCACACGACTACGACAAGTGGTCGCAAGACCATGGTTGCAGCGGCTGGTCTTGGGAGTCGGTCGCGCCGGTTTTCGCGTCGTTGCCGATCGCGATGTACCAGTTGCCCCGCGCGCGGTGGGGTGGCGCAGACTTGCTTCTAGCCGATGCTTGCGACGAACTCGGAGTACGCCAGCGAGACGATATCAGCCGCACGGCGCTGGATGGTTTCGGCGCCGCGCATTTGAACATCGACGCGGCGACTGGTTTGCGTCAAAGCGTGAGCGATGCCTACCTGACGGTTGCGCGTACCCGTGCCAACCTCGAAATTCGCGCCAATTCCTTTGTCGACAAGGTTCTCTTCGACGGCTCGAGTGCGGTGGGCGTGAGACTTGCAAGCGGCGACGAGATTGGCGCGTGCGGGGTCGTGTTGTGCGCGGGAGCACTGTCGTCGCCGTGCATCCTGCAGCGCAGCAATGTGCAGTTGCCGGGTATCGGTGCCAACCTGAGCGACCATGTCTCGCTGGCGCTGACTATGGCGATTAACGAGCGTCCATCTTTCGAAATATTTACGACAGGGATATTTTCGAGCACAGTGTTGCGCGCCTCGACGCAAGACAAAAGTGGCGACTTGCACATAGTACCGATGAATCGAGTCAGCACAACTAGCGAGTTGTCAGGGCTGAGCGTGGCTCTGATGCAGGTGCGCTCGCGCGGCACGGTGCGCAGCGCATCGACTGACATGAACCCGATCATCGACTTCAATATGCTCAGCGACGAGCGCGACGTTATCGGCTTGCGCTCGGGTTTGAATCTGTTACTAAGTATTGCGATGAGTGCAACCGTGCGGGGAAGGGTGCAAGAGGTGTTCTGCGATGATCGCGGCACGCCGGCTTCGCAACTCGCAGACATGAGCAACGTCGAGATCGAAGAATGGATGCGAAGAAGTATTGGAAACTATTTGCACGCCTCTGGCACCTGCAAAATGGGCGACTCGCTCGACGATTCAACCGTCGTGGATTCGTCCGGCGCGGTAGTTGGTACTCACCGATTGTGGGTGTGTGATGCCTCGATCATGCCCGAGTTACCGCGTGCCAACACCCATATGCCGACAGTGATGATGGCAGAGGTGCTGGCGCCAAAAATTGGCGCGAGGCTTTAACGACTGCGATCCACCGCACGCAACCACTGGTCGTAACCAGTTGGCTGGGCGATTGGCTCAAAGGCTTTATCGAGTTTCCACGCCGAAGTCACGGCGCTCAGCGACGGCCACACGCCCTCTGCTAGACCGGCCAGATAGGCGGCGCCCATCGCTGTGGTCTCAAGTTCGCTAGGGCGCAACACGCTTACGCCGAGTTGGTCGGCCTGTAATTGCATCATGAAATCCATTACCGCGGCGCCGCCGTCGACGCGAAGGTCTTTGATCCTTGTGCCAGACGCGAGAGACATTGCCTCGACTACATCGCGGGTTTGAAACACGATTGACTCGATGACGGCGCGCGCAATGTGACTGCGTGTCGTGCCGCGGGTGATGCCTAAAATGGTGCCGCGGGCGTACGGATCCCACCAGGGGCTGCCGAGACCGGTAAAGGCCGGCACGACCACGACACCCCCAGAATCGGCGACACTCTGGGCGAGCGGTCCAATTTCGGCCGCGTTGTCGATGATGTTAAGGCCATCGCGCAACCACTGAATCGCGCTACCCGTTACGAAGATGGCGCCCTCGAGCGCGTATGTCGGCGAGACGTTTCCGTCTACGCCGCCAAGGTCGCATGCCAGGGTGGTGAGAATGCCCGGCGTCGGTGGCGGACATTTTTTGCCAATGTTCATTAATACGAAACTGCCCGTTCCGTATGTGTTCTTGGCGCTGCCGACATTAAAACACGCCTGGCCGAAGAGAGCGGCTTGTTGGTCGCCAGCGATCCCGGAAATGGGAATGCCAGCAGGGATGCCCGTGTGTAGGGCCGTAACGGCGCAGCGGCCGCTAGATGCAACAACATTCGGCAACGCGCCGCGCGGCACGCCGAAGAGGCCGCATAACTCGGTGCTGTATTGCATGGTGGTGATGTCGAACAACATCGTGCGGCTGGCATTGGTGGGGTCGGTGACGAACGCGCTTCCGGCGCTAAGTTTAAAAATGAGCCACGAGTCGATGGTGCCAAGCGCCAGGCTACGCGTCAACGGCACATTGCCGCGTTGCACTAACCACTCAATTTTCGAAGCAGAAAAATACGGGTCGAGTACCAATCCTGTTTGGGCGCGCACGAGCGGCAACTCACTTTGCAGTTCAGCACAACGATCGGCGGTGCGGCGGTCCTGCCAGACGATGGCGCGACCGTATGGAACTCCGTTCGACTTGTCCCAAGCCACGATTGTCTCGCGCTGGTTGGTGATGCCGATTGCGCTGATGGGCTCATCGAGTTGGGCAATTACTTCTGCAAGCGTGGCTTGCACGACTTCCCATATTTCATTGGCGTCGTGTTCGACCCATCCTGGCTGTGGAAAGTATTGCTTAAACTCGCGATAAGCAGAGATAGATTTACGGCCGTCGGCGAAAACCGCGCGAGAGCGCACTCCAGTTGTGCCAGCGTCGATGGCGATTACCGGGTTCATGCTAAGTCGCTCATGGCAATGTGGTGGGTGGTTCGAGGATCTCTTGTTTGGCGGGATCAATATCGCGCGGAGATTCATCGACCGAAACGCCGCAGGCACTCAAGACCGCGGCTCCGACGAGCGAGGCGCAGATTGCCCACAAATATTTGCGGCTCATCAGAGCACCACCGCCGTGCGCGACTCAACAGCAATCTCGATTACGAATCTGGCTCCCGTCAAGCCATCGCGGCGCCGCTCTGCCCAGATGCGACCTCCGTGAAGCGTGATGTGCTCGCGGGCGAGGGCCAAACCGAGACCCGCGCCCTCGGATGCGCTTCGACTACCCGCAATTCCGCCTCGAGAGAAGCGTTCAAAAATCTTTTCGTACTCGCCCTCGATTAATCCCTCGCCGTTGTCTTGAACGATCACCCAAACAGTATTTCGATTCGCGGCGAACAGCGAATTGGAGGCGAGCGAATCTGGAGGCGTGATAAATATCGTGGCGTTGCCTGTGCTGTGAAGGCGGGCGTTGTCGATGAGGTTGGCGATGACGCGGGCGAGGCGGCGCTTGTCGCCGCGGATTACGACGCCGCCGACGCTTGGGTCAAATACGATCTCGGTGTTGGGCAGGCTGCTGACGCGCACGGCCTGTCGCAGGAACTCTTCGAGGTTGAGGTCTTCGCGAAGCAATTTGATTGCCCCTGCATCGAAGCGCGAAATTTCGAGCAGGTCTTCGACGAGGCCGCGGAAGCGGATTACGTCGCCGACGAGCAGGTCGAGCGCCTCTTGCGAGCGCGGCGCGAGCTCGTCTCGCCGCGAATTCATTACCTCAATCGAGGCCGAAAGCGTCATCAGCGGCGAGCGCAGTTCGTGGCTGACGTCAGAAGTAAAACGGGCGTCGCGCTCGACACGAGACTGGAGTGTGGCGACCATCTCGTTGAACGCGGTAGATAGGGCTTGCAAGTCGGGGTCATCGCTAGATTCGAGTCGGGTTTCGAGCCGGCCGTCACTAATTTCGCGCGCCGCGCGCGCCGCGTTTGCCAGCGGCCGTACAACGCGTCGCGAGGCGATCACGCCGAGGCTGACGCCAATCACCAGGGTAATGAACGCCGAGAGCAGTAGTGCGAGTCGAACGCTACCGAGGGTGTCTTCGATTTCGGAAAATGAGTTTAACTCAAAATACGATGCACCGATCTGCGGCAGCGGGATGCCGATTAGGAGCGAATGCGAGCTGCGAAAGCCGATAATCATGCGGGTGGCGATTTTGTCATCGATCACGCGGTTCTGCATTTGTGGCGGAATTTGATTTGGTCCGAAAAGAGGGCTCGATCGGCTCCATGCCTTGTCGAACAGCAACAGACGATCGCTGCTACCGAGTTGCTCGAGGGCGTCGGCGACGTCATTGGGTTCGCGAATCAAATCCCGTTGCACCCGTTGGGCGTTGATGTAGGCCTGATTTATACTCGTCGACTCGCGCTGGTCGAGCAGGTTGGCCTTGGTGATGCCATAAGTTGTGCTGGCTAGCACGATCGACAAGATCGTGGCGCCTGTGCCGAAGGTAATCAGAATGCGATTGCGAATGCCGATTCGGCGCGTGAATGACAGCCGGGTCACGACTGCAATCTGTAGCCGAGCCCGCGCACGGTAATGACGTGTTGCGGTTCGGCCGGATTGACTTCGACCTTCATCCGTAAGCGGCGGATGTGCACGTCCACTAATCGCCCGTCGCCGAAGTAACCGTAGCCCCAAACTTTGTCGAGCAGTACCTCGCGGCTAAAGACGCCGTCCGGGTCGTGCGCAAGTTCGCAGAGCAAGCGAAACTCAGTCTTAGTCAGTTGCAGTTCTTGTTTGTCGAGAAGCACCTTGCCCTCGTCCGGGATGATCTCAAGGTTGCCGAACACTAACCGCGAGTGCCCCGGCGCAGACGGGCGGACGCGGCGCAACAACGCGCGAATGCGGGCAGAAAGTTCTTTTGGCGCGAACGGTTTGGTGAGGTAGTCGTCGGCGCCGGCCTCGAGCCCGGCGACCACATCATGGGTGTCAACTCGGGCGGTGACCATGACCACAGGTACATCGCTAATTTGACGAATGTTGCGGCAAAGTTCGAAGCCGTCGATGCCCGGAAGCATGATGTCAATCAGCACGACGTCTGACTGTACGCGCCTGAATATTTCGAGCGCCTCTTCGCCTGTCGCTGCTTCGTCGACGATCCAGCCTTCGTCTTCGAGGGCCAAGCGCACCGAGGTGCGAATGCGTTCATCATCCTCGACGGTTAAGACTCGCGTGCCCACTTTGTAATTATTGCCGAATCGGGGCGCTGCTAGATGTGATCAGGGCGCCAAGTTGGCCGAAAATTGCCGGGGCCGAGGCAAGTGTTTGGGCGGGGGTAATTACGCCGCCAAAGTAATTGCCAGTCGTGCAACCTGCTTCTGTGGCGATGAGCTGACCCGCGACGACATCCCAGGAGCACAAGTTCTCCTCAAAGTAAGCGTCGAAGCGGCCGCAGGCCACATAGCAAAGGTCAATTGAGGCGGCGCCGAAGCGGCGAATGTCGCGAATTTTGTGGATCATTCTGGCGACGCGGGTGGCTTGCAGCGTGCGTTGCTCTGCCGCGTAGCTAAAACCCGTCGCCACAAGCGCCTGAGCAAGTAGCGACGTGTCGTTGCAATGAATCTCGACGCCATTGAGGTGGGCGCCGCCGCCAAGTGTGGCGGTGAACATTTCGTTTTGGGCGGCGACGAACACGGCGCCGACGATGCTCGTGTGCGGGGAGCCGGGCCTAGCTAGCGACTCGTCTGTGGCACCAATCGATACCGCCCAGTTGGGGAGCGCATACAAAAAATTGGAGGTGCCGTCGATCGGGTCGATGTGCCAAGTGATGCCCGTGGTGCCGGGGCGAGACGTGCCTTCTTCGCCCACTATGGCGTCGTCAGGGCGCAATTTGGTGAGTCCCTCGACAATCATAAGTTCGGACGCGCGGTCGAACTCGGTGACCATGTCAGTGGCGGTAGATTTTGTTTGCACATTGGAAAGACCCGCACGTCGACCCGCAAGCGCCATGGTGCCGGCCTGGTTTGCAAGTTTGGTCGCAACGCCCAAAAGTTCGCCTAGGTGTCTTTTCTCGCCGATCGTCACAACTTTTGGGATTCGCAATCTTGCAGCTCGCGCCATTCGCCGATGGCGCGCAGGCCGAGAACGCTGACGACGCTCATGCCGCCCGCGCCGACAAGTGCGCCGACGAGGATGCCGAGGCCGATTGGCGTGCCGCAAGACCCGCTGCATTGCAGATCAACCATTGACGAACCGATTAGCGCCCCGGCCAAGCCGGCGACGTTGATGCCAACAAAGGCTACGGCGCGAGCTGTGGGGGAAGGCAACGCGGAAAGTTTCTTGTCTGCTATTTGACTCTGCGGTAACGACTGGGATGACGGCACGCGCCCATCGTAGACGCCACCATCGCACAGATGGGTAGCGTTCTGGCGGTGAGCGCACGAACCATCCTGCATGTCGACATGGACATGTTCTACGTGGCCGTCGAATTGCGGCGGCGCCCCGAGTTGCGGGGGCTTCCCGTGGTGGTCGGCGGCGACGGCGCGCGGGGGGTGGTAGCCGCGGCTTCCTACGAGGCTCGCCGGTTCGGGGTGTACTCGGCAATGTCGTCGCATCAAGCGCGTAGATTGTGCCCGCAGGCCATTTTCTTACCGGGTGATCAAGAGTTGTATTCGCAGGTCAGCAGTGAGGTGTTCGCAATTTTCGACGACTTCACCCCACTCGTCGAGGGCATCTCGTTGGACGAAGCTTTTCTCGATGTCAGCGGGGCGGTGCGTCTTTTTGGTGGTGGCGTGCAGATCGCCCACATGATTCGCGAGCGAGTGCGAGACGAAATTTCTTTAGCGTGTTGCGTCGGAGTCGCGCCAAGCAAGTTCATTGCCAAGCTGGCGTCGAAGGCAGCCAAACCAAAGGCCACGCTCGACGGAGTCGAGCCTGGCCTCGGGGTATTCGAAGTTTCGCCCGGCGAAGAGATTGCGTTCTTGCATTCCCTGCCAGTGCGGTCGCTGTGGGGAGTGGGTCCGGCGACATTTGAGAAATTGCAATTGCTGGGAATTGACAAAGTGGGCGACTTGGCTGCGTTCGATTTGCGTACTTTGCAGACGATCATTGGTGACGTCAATGGATTTCATCTTCACGAGTTATCCAACGGCCGCGACGAGCGAGCAGTGGTACCTAGCAGCGAAGCCAAGTCGATATCGCACGAAGAGACTTTCAGTGAAGACATCTATACGCGCGACGAAATCTACGGTCACCTGGTGCGTCTTACCGACGCGGTGGCGCGGCGCTGCCGAGCCGACAAACTTTCGCCGCGCACCTGTACGATAAAAATTAAGTTCGCAAACTTCACCTCAATTACGCGATCGCGTACGAGCGATACGCCGTTATCAAGCTCGCAGGCGATGCTACGCCTGATCGAGCCGGTGCTTGACGAGATCGAGTGCTCGGCGGGGGTGCGTCTGGTAGGCATCTCCGCCCGCAACTTTGCCGAGCCCCTAAACCAGCCGAGCCTGTTCGACGAGGGAGCTCTCAGCACCCAGGCCAGTGACTTGGATGCGGTGTGGCGCGATGCCACCACCGCTATCGACGAGATTCGTGAGAAGTTCGGCACGGGTGCGATTCGCCCCGCGCGTACCCTGCACACCGAGCGCGAGCCCGGGGATTCGCCTTGGGGACCTAGTCGCAAAGGTTTATAAAGAAAACCAGGGTGACAAAGAAACTAGATAACGGCAGTGTGATTTCGGGCGAATCATGCGAGAATTGGACGCAAGGAGACACAGTGCCACTTTCAGAAGACGAACAGCGAATTCTGCGCCAGATCGAAGAGAGCCTAGGTACCGACGAGCGTTTCGCTCAGGCGGTTTCGCCTTCGGGCCTTTATCGGCACTCTGCGCGAAAGGTGCGCTGGGCGATTTTCGGCGCGGTTGTTTCGCTTGTCGCAACGATTGGGTTGTTGCAGGTTCACTTCATGCTGGCGTTTGTCGGTTTCTTGGGCATGCTCGCCTGCGTGCTGGTGATCGAGCGACAGCTGCGTGCAATCGGTAAGGCCGGCATGCAAGACATCGCGGCGACAATTAAATCATCGCGTCTCAATGCGCAAAATATTCGCGAAAAATTCACCCGTTAATTCTGGGGCGTACCTTGCCGTAGATGTAGGCGGCACAAAACTTGCCGTCGGGATTGTGACGGCAAACGGTGAACTTGTCTCGCGGTCCCAAGCGCCGACACCAGAGGCGGGCGTCTGGGAAGCGTTGGGGGGTTTGATCGAGGCGCAACTTTTCGCTAACGATTTAAAAATTTTGGCCTGCGGAGTGGGCACAGGCGGGCCGATGTCTGCGGACGGAGACTCAGTTTCGACGCTGCACATCGGCGAGTGGCGGGGTTTTAATTTGCGCCAGCATCTGCGAAAAATCATCCACTGCGATACCTATATATGCAACGACGCTCAGGCGCTCGTTTTGGGTGAACACTGGCGCGGCGCGGCGATTGGCGTGAGCAACGTGATTGGGATGGTGGTCTCGACTGGAGTCGGCGGAGGGGTGATTTGTGATGGCAATTTGCTGCGCGGGAGACTGGGCAACGCCGGCCACATCGGCCATGTGATCGTCGAGCCAAATGGACGCGACTGCGCGTGTGGATCTTGCGGATGTTTAGAGGCGTACGCCTCGGGGCGCTCGATTGCGATAATTACTGGGTCACCGGCCGCCGAGGCATCGCCCGATGTTGTTGCTCAGGTCGGAACAATGGTTGGCCGAGCGCTCGCGAGTGTCTCTGCCGTCGTCGACTCGCAACTAGCTGTGATAGGCGGGTCCGTGGCGCTGGGTTTTGGCGCGCCGTTTTTTGCCGCGGCACAACGCGAGATCGACGCTCGCAGTGGACTCGATTTCATCAAGGGCTTTCGGGTAGTACCAGTCGGCTTAGGCGATGAAGCACCATTGATCGGGGCGGCCGCGGTCGCCAGACACGGCAGAAATCTGGCTGGCAAAGTAGCGTAAAGATTTATGAAACCGATGTATAGCCCAGAGGCAGAAGAATACCGCGAAAAGGTGCAAGCATTTTTGGCCGAGAAGTTGCCGGCCAACTGGAAGGGTATTGGCTCGCTCGAGGGCGACGCGTTGAGCGGCTTTGTCACACAGTGGCGAGCGACGCTGGCGTCGTCGCCGTATCTCGCGCCGGGCTGGCCGGTTAAGTACGGCGGCGGCGGGTTGTCGGCGCTCGAACAAGTAATCGTCGCGGAAGAGTTCACCCGCGCGGGAGTGCCGACCGGCGGTCCCAATGATCCGTTCAGTATTCAGATGCTTGGCAACACACTGTTGATGTTTGGCACCGACGAACAAAAGGAGCAATACCTGCCGCGGATTATTTCTGGTGCCGATGTTTGGTGTCAGGGTTACAGCGAGCCGAACGCTGGAAGCGACCTCGGCAACGTTGGGCTAAAGGCCGTGCTCGACGGCGATCAATGGATTCTGAACGGGCAGAAGATTTGGACATCTGCGGGGCATCTTGCCGACCACATCTTTACGCTGTGCCGCACCGACCCAGACGCACCGAAGCATAAGGGTATTTCTTTCTTGCTGGTGGACATGCGCCAACCCGGTGTCGAGGTGCGACCGATCAAGATGCTTTCGGGCGAGAGTGAATTCAACGAAGTGTTCTATACCGACGCAGTCGTGCCGAAGGGAAATGTTGTCGGCGGCGTGAACAACGGATGGGCAGTGGCGATGGGTTTGCTCGGATTCGAACGCGGCGAGGCTGCTGCCACGGCGTCGATTCGCTTCCAGGCCGAGTACGACAGGCTCGTAGATCTTGCGCGCCACTACGGTGTCGCCAGCGACCCGCGAATTCGCCAGAAGTTGGCGTGGTGTTACTCGCAGGTGCAGGTGATGCGCTATCTGGGCCTGCGCACGCTGACCAAGTTCATTGGCGGGCATCATCCGGGGCCGGACGGTGCGATTTTTAAATTGTTCTGGAGCGAATACCACAAGATCATCACTGAGCTTTCACTTGAGATAATGGGAGCCGACGCCCTTGCTCCGACTGGACGGAAACCGAGTAGTTCGTTTCAGACCGATGACGCGGGCGCAGCTAACAGCACGATGAGTTGGGTTAGCACGTTTCTCAACGCGCGGGCAGGAACGATATACGCCGGCTCGTCGCAGGTGCAACGCAACATCATCGGCGAGATGGTGTTGGGTCTGCCCAAAGAGCCAAAGCCCAACTGAATGTGTTAACCGCGCGCGACTTTATTCGCTTGTGCGCGGCGATCCTGCGGCGACCGAATTTGTGGGCCACCGCGATTCGCCAAGGCCTGCGTCTGGCCAAGCGCGGATGGTGGAAGACCGCGCCATTTTTGCCGTTGCCGGCGAGCGGCTACACGGCATTTCGTGCGATCACGCAATACGGGAGCGCGACCGCGACTCTTATAATTACCGACATAGTCGATTATTTGCAATGGTGCAAGGACTGGCACATTAGGTACCGACCCGCGCCCAGATCAAGGGGCTGACAAGTGCGCAGCGCTCTCGTTTTAAATGCAACGTTTGAACCGCTGAGCATTGTCTCTGCCCGCCGCGCGGTTTGCCTGGTGCTTTCAGATAGAGCAGAGATCGTGGAGGACGACGGTACAAAGTTGCACTCTGAGTCACTGACGATGCCTGGGCCGCTCGTGATTCGGTTGCGCTACGTGGTTAAGGTGCCATATCACCGGCGTACTGCGTTGTCGCGTCGCGCCGTCTTTGCGCGTGATGATCACCGCTGCCAATACTGCGGAGGAATTGCCGACAGCATCGATCACGTGATGCCGCGGTCGCGCGGAGGAATGCATATATGGGAGAACGTCACGGCCGCTTGTCGCGGGTGCAATTTACGCAAGCGTGACCGCACTCCCGAAGAGGCAGGGATGTTGTTGGCCAGCAAGCCGCGCGCGCCGCGCGAACTCGCTTGGATCGCAGTTTCGGTGGGTCGTGTGCCCGACGCGTGGAAGCAATACCTTGCCGTCGCCTCGTAGCGATGCATGGCTGACTGAAACAGCGCGCATCACGGCAGCGCAAATGCACGGGCGAGATCTAGCGGCGCGGCGCACGATTTGTAACGTCGTAATCGACAGAACTGCAGTGGTGTTAGGTTCGAGTCAGCACAGCTCTAGTCAACACGGCTTAGGTCAAGATTTTGGCGCGAGCGCAGTACTCGACCTACAAGCATGCAAGAACGCCGGAGTCGAAGTTGTGAAGCGTCGCAGTGGCGGCGGGCTCGTATATCTCGCGCCAGGGCAGCACATCTGGATCGATGTTGTGATTGCCCGAGGGGATACTTTGTGGAACGATGATGTCGGTGAGTCGGCACTTTGGATCGGCAACGCGTGGTGCCGCGCGCTGGAGACTCTTGGTCACCGCAACCTGCGGGTGAACTGCGAAGCAACGGCGCAGACGCAGCTGGGCAGGCTAATCTGCTTCGCCGGTTCTGGCACAGGAGAAGTATTTATTGGCGATAAGAAAATCGTAGGTATAAGTCAGCGACGCACTAGCAAGTTGGCGCGCTTTCAGTGCATCGTGTATCGGGAGTGGCGACCGCAACAACTGATGAACCTGCTGTCCGACGTAGCGCGCGAAGTCGTTGCTAAAAGTAGCGGAGTCGTGTTGTCGGACATGGTTGCGACAATTGATCAGGGCGCCGACGAGGTATTGAAAGCCTTCGCAGCACAACTGCAAGCCCTATAGACCAGAATCCAAAAGAAATTATTTGAAGAAAATTATGTAACTTCTGACCGAACACCAGCTTCGTATTTATCCTTTGATTTTAGAATCATCCAAGAATCTCGTTTTCCGGCTGGCGAGCAATCCACTTCAGTGAATTGACTTGGAGAAAAACAAAACCATTTCGGATATGAAGGACCATCCATTAAATTCGGACACGACTTGGTCGAGTTTCCAACCCTCATCAGTCATTGTTTGTAGCAATTCTGAGGTGGCGATATCTCTTTTACAGAGAGCCCTTCTGGTTGGGAAAGTCGGGGAAATAATCCGTTCAATACGAATTTTAGTCATCGAGTTATCGTACGTATTGCAAATGAACGACACCGGGATCGAATAAGTAGTCCGATGAGAATGAGCATTGATATTCGAGGCGAGAAATTTCCCCTACGCAATAAATTGGTAGAAGAATCGCCCAAATGGCCTCGTGAGGCTGCAGCGCCGTTCAGACTCGTTACAAATTAAGCGCGACTCGGGTTTCTCCACATATTTAAAGTGGGGAAAAGTGGGGTTTAGTGCTTGCATATGGGGAAGAGTGGGGATATCATCGTCCCCAGAGAAGCGGAGTCAAAGCCCGTCAATCTGGCAGCGAGGCAATAGCAATATGGGTTTTACGTCAAGGCAGCGGAGGCCAACGTGTTTGTAGGGGTGCATGAACGACAATTGGACCCTAAGGGTCGTGTCGCTCTCCCAGCCACTTTTAGACCCAAGCTCGAGCCCCGTTGCTATCTTTCGATCGGCCGCGACAAGTGCGTCGATGTGCTTACAGCCGAGGCCTTTGAAGAAGTCGCCCGCGATGCCGTGGCCAAGGTGCGCAGCGGCGAGATGGATCGCAACCAGCAGCGTGCGCTGGCCTCGAACACCTTTGAAGTATCGCTAGACGCCCAGGGGCGCATCAACATTGACGAGAAGTTGCGCGAATACGCAGGGCTGGAACTGAATTCGCGGATCATCGTGGCGGGTTCGTTTGACCGTGTCGAGCTGTGGGACTCGTCGCGTCACAGCCGCATCAGCGGCGAGGGGCTGGCCCAGATCGCCGGAGGAATGGCCTAGTGGAAAATCACCTAGTGAGAGTTCGCTTCCTTACCAATATGCGGAAGGAGGCCAGAGGAACGACCTTGTAGTGCGACCAGTAACTGGTGCGCTCAACGTTTCACCCATCAGCAGTCTCCCGGTTAGCAAGTGGACAGCCTTAACTCCGCCCGCTGCCATTCGACCTTCCCGGGGAGAAATCCCGGAGGCACAGCCAGCCGGGGGACTGCTGATGTGTGAAGCAGAGAACAGCCAAAAGCGAAATTCGCGGCAACAAACCTCTTCACAAGTATGAACTCGGCAACAAAATACGAACACGCGTCGGTGATGGCCGACGAGATAACGCAGGTCTTCGCTACGGTACCGCACGGCGTGGTGGTGGACGCAACGCTCGGCGGCGCGGGGCACTCGCTAAAACTGCTGCAAAAGTACGAGTGGATGCGAGTGCTAGGCATCGACCGCGATCCGATGGCGATCGCCACCTGCGAGAAGTTGCTCGCGAGCCACGCGGAAATAGGGGACCGGCTAATAGTGCGACACGGCCGCTTTGACCAATTGCTTCAGATCATGGCATCACTCAACTTGACCAAAATCTCGGGGGCATTGTTTGACCTAGGTGTTTCTTCGCCACAGTTTGATCTTGCCGAACGCGGCTTCTCGTACCGTAACGACGGCCCGCTCGACATGCGCATGGACTCGACCGCGGCGCTTTCGGCTTCTGATGTTGTTAACGGCTACGAAGTCGAGCGTTTAACGAACATCATCCGCGAAAACTCCGATGAACGGTTCGCGTTCCGCATCGCCAAGGCGATTGTCGCAGCGCGGCCGATTGCGACAACGACCCAACTCGCCAAGGTTGTCGCCGAGGCCATACCGGCGCCGGCGCGACGCACGGGCGGACACCCAGCCAAACGCACATTTCAGGCGATCCGCATTGAGGTCAACAACGAACTCGATATGCTGCCCGGTGCACTAGCCAACGCTATTGAGGCGACCGCACCAGGCGGTCGGGTCGCGGTGCTCACATACCATTCTGGCGAAGATCGCATTGTTAAGCGCGCCTTTAAGGATGCCGAGAATGATCCGCGGGTTGAAAATGTGGTGTCGCCATACATGCATCCATCGCAGTCGGCACACAAACGCGTACGCAAGGTGCGAGTGACCGAGCGACCGAGCGCGCACGAGATTGAGCGTAATAGTCGCGCCAGTTCGGCCCGCCTGCGCGTCGTCGAGAAGTTTTCGCCCGAAGTCAAGCAAGCGACTGGTAATTGAGATGGCGTTGGCGACTTCGTCGGAGCACTTGGGGTACAGGCAGCCCCGCCGCTCGCCGTCGGTACCCCCCGAACGCCATCTCAAAGTCGTCAGCCAAGAGGGTCGCCGCAGGGTTTCAGTTGTAATGTTCGCAGTCGCTGTTGTCTTAACGATGATCGCATCGGTGATCGGGTTTCAAGCCTTTATCGCCGAACAGCAACTAACTCTCGACAGAGTTTCGACCGACCTGCGCCTGGCGAAACTCAATTATGACGAGTTGCGCCAGCAACGAGCCGACCTTATGGCGCCCGACTATTTGCGCGAGAAGGCCCGCCTGATGTTTATGATGCAGGGCATCGGCTCGCGATTTATGGAGGTGCCCGCCGACGTCGTCTCAGAGGTCGTGGCATCAACAGGATTGATGGACCCCAGGATCGCCGACTCTGCGATCACCACGCAGCCAACCATCGGCGGTCTCGAAAGTTTGCTGCAACCGTCCCAGGTGCATCCGTGAGTACTACACGACGATCTATCAACGGATCTGTAAACGGTTCGGTAAACGGGTCAGTACGCGGCACCCGAACGGTGCGCGCCGCTGACGTCGTACGTGATCGCGCTCGCGCGGGCGAGGCGGTACGCGAAAGGGCTCGCAAGGCAACGAGTTCGATGACGACGGATCTTAGGGGCGGGCATATTCGCATTCGCCTGGTCGCGACATGGTGCCTCATCTCGGCAATGTTGTTGTTGATGTTGCTGCGGGTAACGCTGTTGCAAACCGTATGGGCCGGCACCTATCAAGAGGCCAGCGTTAACCAGCGCACGAGGATTAGCATCGCGCGGGCCGAGCGAGGCTCGCTTTTGGATCGCCAGGGATTCGAGTTGGCGCTGCCAGTGCCGGCGCGAACGATATTTGCCGATCCGCGGCTGATCACCGACGCTGTTGGTACTGCGCACGCTCTTGCGGGGGTGCTGCTGCTGACGTCCGAGAAAGAGATAGAGCTGGTGACAGCGCTGCAAAACACTGGCAAGAGCTTCGCCTATGTTGCGAGGCAAGCGCCCCAGGACCTAGCGGCGGCCATTCTGGCGCTGAACCTCGTGGGAATCTCGTCATACATCGAATCGAGCCGCGCGATCACGAGCGAAACGCTGCGCGCGGTGGTCGGGCGAACCGACATTGACGGCGTGGGTATATCTGGCCTCGAGAAGCAATTCGACGACATTCTCAAGGGTATCGATGGCAAGACGGTGCGCGAGGTCAACAGCAACGGACAGTCCATATCGGGAGGCAGCGACGAGTCGCAAGGTGCCGTGCGCGGAAGCGATGTGGTCACAACTCTTGACCGCAACATTCAATTTCAGGTAGACGGAATTCTCACTCAGCAGATTGCGCGCATTGGGGCCAGGAGCGGTAGTGCGATTGTGATGGACACGAAGACGGGTGAGATCTACGCAATGTCGAGCGTTCGACGCAACACTGTCGGCACATATTCAAGCGACTCCGGAAACTTTGCAGCGGTCGAGGCATACGAGCCAGGCTCGGTGGCCAAAGTGTTTAGCATTTCCGCTGCCTTAAATGAGCAGACGATTACCGTGGCATCAACATTCAAGGTGCCTGGTAGGCAAGTGTTCAATGAGAACACCAAGTGGGAGAAGACGATTAGTGATGCCTACCCGCACGGTCTTGAAGACATGACGGTGCGAAAAATTATCGTCGATTCATCAAACCTCGGCGCGGCCATGATCGGCCAGACGATTACATCCGAAAAGATGCACGACTATCTTCAGGCATTTGGCTTTGGGGCAAGAACCAATCTTGGATTTCCGAGCGAGGCGTCTGGCTCATTGCGTGATGCAAGCGACTGGCGTGGCACCGAAAAGGTAACGAGCTCTTACGGATACGGATACGCGGCAACCGCACTGCAGTTGATCTCGGCGGTAAATGTGGTTGCTAACGACGGCGTTTATGTTTCACCGCGAATCGTCTCTGCAACGATCGACGGTCGAGGCATCAAGACTCCAGCCGATGCGTCCGTCACTCACCCCGTGATCCAGCCCACGACTGCAGCGACAATGCGATCGCTGTTGACCGACGTTGTTTGCTTTGGTACGGCCAAGTTAGCCAAGGTTCCGGGCATCAGCGTGGCCGGCAAGACGGGCACCGGGTACAAGTTGCAAGACAACGGGACCTACATCACGGATGATGGCAGCCGCTCATACTTCGCTTCGTTCGTTGGTTTCTTACCGGCCGACAAGCCGCGCTTCACGATTCTCGTTTCGATAGACGAGCCAGCGCCTGACACCCGCGATCGTTTCGGTGGCACCGCAGCAGCGCCGGTGTTTGCGACGATCGCCCAGGTGCTGATAAGCGAACTCGATATTCGCCCATCGGCGACCGACACTGGCTGCCCTACGCAAAGGCCGGCCGAGTTGGGCCCGGAGCACTAGCGATGAAGGCTATTTCGATGTCGCTAAACGAGCTGCTTGCGCGGGCGCAAGGTTTAGCCGACCAAAGCACCCTCGGCGCACTAACGCTCATCGGCGACGGCGGCACAATGCTCGGCAGCATTGCCTATGACTCGCACGGGGAAACCGATGGGGCATTGTTTTGCTGCATTGAAGGTTCGCGATTTGATGGTCACGACTTTGCTCTAGAGGCCGTGCGCGCCGGAGCGGCGGCTTTGCTCGTTAATCGCGATATGGCGATAGATGTGCCGCAAATCAAGGTGGTTGATGTGCGCAAGGCGATGGCGACTTTGTCGGCGGTATTTTACGGTCACCCGAGTAAATCGCTGCAAGTGATCGGCATCACTGGCACAAACGGCAAAACAACGACAGCGCACCTAATAGCCGCAGTCTTGCATCAACATGGTTGGGCGACCGAAGTGTTCGGCACGATCTCAAGTGCAAGGACGACGCCAGAGTCGCCGGACTTGCAAAGGATGCTCGCCGAGCAGGTGAGCGCGGGCAAGCAGGCAGTAGTGATGGAGGTGTCGTCGCACGCACTGGCCCAAGACCGCGTCTTAGGCACCCGATTTTGCGCCGCGGTATTCACCAACCTTTCGCGCGAGCATTTAGATTTCCACGGCACCACCGAAAGGTATTTCGCGGCCAAGGCTTCGCTGTTCACGGCCGAACTGACCGATGTCGCAATAATTAATCGCGACGATGTGCACGGCCGGTTGCTGCTTGACACCGTCTCAATTGAATGCCAGAGCTACGGCGCGAGTGATGTCAGTAATCTGCAGTTTGATGCAACCAAACATTCGTACGATTGGAATGATCAGAAAATTGAAGTCGCAATTGGCGGAAGTTTTAATTTTATGAATTCGCTTGCCGCCGCGACTGCAGCCGCCAAACTTGGTGTCGCTCCTTACGACATTGCAAAAGGTTTGGCGGCTGCAGGCTCGGTCGCTGGGCGCTTTGAGGCCGTCAATGCCGGACAATTGTTCGCCGTGATCGTCGACTACGCACACACGCCAGACGCGATACAAAATGTTCTTGATTCGGCTCGCCTCGTTGCCAATGGCGCACAAGTGATCGTGGTGTTTGGTTGCGGTGGGGACCGCGATCAGGACAAGCGTCCGGAGATGGGGCGTATCGCGGCAAGTTTTGCCGACGTCGTCGTGGTGACGTCAGATAATCCGCGTTCAGAAAATCAGCGAGACATAACTGCGCAAATTTGTGCGGGCATTGACCCGGCGACTACTCGCGGCCACGTGTTGATCGAGCACGATCGTCGCGCCGCGATTGCGCGGGCATTCGCATACGCCCGTGCCGGAGATGTCGTGGTAATCGCGGGTAAAGGGCACGAGACGACGCAGCTGACGGGGGATCAGATCACACTTTTTAGTGACGTAGCCGTGGCGCGAGAATTGCTCGAGGCTATTTCATGATCCCAATTTTGATTGCGGGCGCGGTTGGCATGGTGGCATCGTTGGCGGCAACGCGAGGAATGATCTCGTTCTTTGTGCGATTGGGCAAGGGTCAGCCAATTCTTGGCGCCGAAGACAACGGCCCAACTATGCATCTGCACAAGCAGGGCGTTCCGACAATGGGCGGAATCGCTATTTTATTCTCGGGTGCGTTGGGATGGTTGGTGGCCCACCTGCGGTCGGGGCTTGTGTTTTCCAATCAGGCGATGTTGATCTGGCTGACAGTGTTCGTGCTCGGCGCGATTGGGTTTCTAGACGACTATTTGAAGGTAAAGCGCCAACACAACCGCGGCATTTTCTGGAAGAAAAAAGGTTGGATCACCTTCGGGATCACGGTGCTTCTACTGTGGCTGCTTGCTTCTACGACGGGAGTCTCTGAGACGCTGTCGTTTACCCGCGCTACCAACCCCGGTTGGCTGATGCCTGGGCCGCTGTTCGTGCTGTGGACCGCCCTCATGGTCTGGAGCACGTCCAACGCGGTAAACGTGACGGACGGTGCGGACGGTTTGGCGGCCGGGTCGGCGACGTTTGGGTTCTTGGCATTCACGATTATCGCCTATTGGGCGTTTCGCAACCCGCGCATTTACGACATCGTCAACCCGCTCGATCTTGCGGTGCTATCTGCCGCGCTTGCGGGGGCGTGCGGAGGCTTCTTGTGGTGGAACGCGGCACCCGCGCGAATAATTATGGGCGATGTCGGCTCGCTCGGGATCGGCGCGGCTTTGGGCATGCTCGCTGTCACCACGAATACCCATCTGTTGTTGCCGATCATCTGTGGAATAAATGTATTTGAGGCCGGTTCCGTAGCCGTGCAGATGGGGGTATTTAAGGCATCCGGCCGCACGAAGCGGCTGCTAAAGATGTCGCCGATACATCATCACTTTGAACTCTCTGGCTGGCCCGAAACCACTGTGATAATTCGTTTTTGGATTATCTCTGGGATCTGCGTCGCAACTGCCGTGGCGATCTTTATTGGCGACTTCACTCAACAGGTTCGGCTCTAATCATGGCGACGCCAGATGTAACTGGCGACGCGAAGTTGACACTCGTGTATGGGTTAGCGATTGCCGGAGAGGCGGTCGCGCGTGAGCTTGTGCGCCGCGGCGAGAGAGTTGTGCTCGCCGACGACAAGCCAACCTCAGCGCACCAAAAATTGGCGAGCGAGTTGGGGGCAGTGCTCGTCGACGGGGCTAACCACACCGAGATTGACACGCATCTGCGAAGTGTCGATCGGTTAGTACCAGCACCCGGCGTTTCCGAGCAACATCGAATTATTGCCGAGGCACGCCGACTTGATATCGAACTGTTGTCGGAGATTGAGTTGGCGTATCGCTTCGAGCAGCGGCGACAAGGCGGCCCGCGGCCAATGGTGGCGATTACCGGCACCGATGGCAAAACGACGACCACTTTGATGGCCGCGGCGATGTTGCATTGCGCTGGGCACATCAGCGCCGCGGTTGGCAACACTGAGACGCCGTTGATAAGCGCATTGTCGACCGGGGTGCAGGTGTTCGCGGTGGAGTGTTCGAGTTTTAGGTTGGCGCTTACCAGCAGATTCCGCGCGCGCGCGGCGGTGTGGCTTAATTTTGCGCCAGATCACCTCGACTGGCATCGCGACCTAGTTTCGTACTGGGAGGCTAAGCAAAACATTTGGCGTCACGCCAGAGCCGGCGATGTTGCCGTCGCACCAATAGATGACGCCGAAATAGTCGAAAGTGCGCGACTCACTGACGCCCGAACCGTGACCTTCGGGGCGACGATGGGTGATTACTGCAATATCGACGGAGTGCTGATCTCGCCGCACGGCCCAATTATGAATGTTGCGCAGATGAAGCGCTCGATGCCGCACGACATAACAAATGCGCTCGCCGCCGCCGCTGTTTGTATCGAGTCGGGGCTCGTCGAGTCCCAACATGTGGCCCGCGCGCTGAGCCAATTCGAACACGCGCCGCACCGCATCCAACAAGTTGCCGAAAGTGATGGGGTGCGCTGGTTCGATGACTCCAAGGCGACATCGCCACATGCCGTGCAAGTGGCGCTGTTGGCGTTTTCGAACATTGTCTTGATCGCGGGCGGCAAAAATAAGGAACTCAATCTCTCGTCGATGGCCAGTGAACCGCGAAGGATGCGCGGCGTCGTGGCGATCGGCGATTCGGCTAGCGACATCGCCGCTGCGTTTGACGGCATTTGTGTAGTCGAGACGGCCGGCTCGATGCTCGACGCAGTGCGCGCGGCTCGTCGCCTGGCTAGAAGTGGCGACGTGGTCTTGCTCTCGCCGGGGTGCACCAGTTACGACTGGTACGACAACTACAACGAACGCGGCGACGATTTCGCAAATCTTGTGCGCCTTGAACTCGGCATCACTCACAAATGAAAACACAACGACAAGAATTGAATATCGAAAGGATCAACACCTATGTCATCCATCGCAGCAACTAATCGGCAAACGCCGGCAGAGCGCCGCCGCGCTGTGCTCGACCGCAAGGGATACAGCGCCAAGCATCGCCTCGCCACCAAGGCGCCGACTATGGCTTTCTATCTAATTGCGGCAGCTATCGGCATGCTGATCATGTTTGGATTGATCATGGTCTTGTCAAGTTCTTCGATAGTGGCTGTCAACCGTGGCGGCTCCGCCTGGAGCATGTTTCGCAAGCAGGCGACTTGGGCAGTGTTCGGCTCGTTCGCGATGCTCGCCACATATCGCATGCCGTATCAATCGTGGCGAAAGATTGTAATGCCGTTTCTAATTTTCTCGCTGGCGTTGATGTTAGTTCCGTTCGTACCAGGCATCGGCATAACGATCAATGGTTCGCGCGCGTGGGTGGCACTTGGCCCAGTTCGGTTTCAGCCGTCGGAAATCTTGAAACTGGCGGTCCTGTTGTATTGCTGCAATTTGCTCGGCCGGAGGCGAAGCGAAATAGCCGATGTTCGACGTACATTTCGGCCGGTTGTAATCGTGTGGGCGCTCGTCAGCGCGTTGTGCATGCTGCAAAGCGACCTCGGCGCGACGATCGTGTTCTCGGCAATCATCCTGTCGGTCTTGTTTATCGCCGGAGCACCGCTGCGGTTAGTGGCGGTCAGTTCTGGTTTGGCTGTGCTTGGCGGGTTGAGCGTGATAGCTCTCTCGCCGATACGTCGTCACCGCTGGACAGCGTTTTTAGATCTGC
>JAYTUM010000166.1:0-5819 GCA_043744575.1 Acidimicrobiales bacterium
GCTAGCGAAGCCGTAGCCAAGATTTGACCGGCGCGGCGCGCGACCATGCCTGGGATCACGGCGCGGGCGCCGAACACAACTCCGTCGAGGTTGATGCTCATAATTCGCCGGTAGGCGTCGTTGTCGAGATTCTGGAAAGGATAGGCGGGAGTCGCGCTGATCACGCTTTGGTGCGTCGAAACGCCAGCGTTGAGCACGACAATGTCGAAATCTCGCTGCGCGGCTATCAATTCGTCCCACGCGTCAGGGTCTGTGACGTCGAGATGTGCGAAGTCGCCGTTGATCTCGGCGGCGACGGTCTTGCCGCCGGTGTCGTTGATATCGGCGACGACAACGTGCGCGCCCTCTGTCGTGAAGCGCCGCGAGATTGCAGCGCCGATGCCGCTGGCGCCGCCAGTCACTAGCGCGCGCTGACCCGAAAGTTGATTGCTCACGTTTTCCTCACTTCTGGCTCGCCACGGTGGCAAGGACATCTAATACTTTGTCAATTTCGGCGTCGGTAATCACTAGCGGAGGGCAGAACGCGTTGGTGTCGGCATTTATCGAGCGCACGATTACACCCTTTTCGATCATCTTGTCGCGAATCGTTGTGCAATTCTGGTCTGGCTTGAGGCCAGCAGCCCAAATCGCGCCAGCGCCGCGGGCATGGTCGATGGTGCCGTCTTGGGCGAGAGACTTGAGCCCGGCGCTGAGGCGCGCGCCGACATGCTTGGCGCGTTCGACGAGACCTTCGCGCTCGATGATCTCGATATTCTTTAGCGCCGCCGCACAAACTGCTGAGTGACCCGAATATGTATAGCCGTGGCGCAAGAAAAAGTTCGGGTCTGACTCGAGAGCGGCGACGATCGCGCCGTTGACAAAAACACCGCCGAGCGGTTGGTAACCAGAGGTCACACCTTTGGCGAAGCACAACAGATCTGGCGTGACGTTGAAGTATTGTGCGCCGAACCATGTGCCCAGTCGCCCAAAGCCGGTGATCACTTCGTCGAAGATTAAATACGCACCGTGTTGGTCGCAGAGTTTGCGCGCCGCTTCCAAATATCCAACTTGTGGCGGCCACACTCCACCCGCGCCTTGCAGCGGCTCCATCAACACAGCCGCGACGCGCGAACCGTTGTCTTTCATGAACGTCGCCAGCTCTTCGATATTGTCTCCGTCGATCTGCACAACTTCAGGTAGCAGTTGCCCGAAGCCGACTTTGTTTAACGGCAAACCTTGGGCGCTTGTGCCGCCGTAGTTTGTGCCGTGGTAGCCGCGCATCCGCGAGATTATGATCGTGCGCTCGGGGTGGCCGGCTTGAACCTGAGCCACCCGCGCGATTTTCATCGCCGAGTCGATCGATTCAGATCCGCTGCCACACAAAAACACGCGCGACTCTGGCAGCGGAGACAGCGAAATCAGTTTGGCGGCGAGACGATCGGCAAGCTCGTTGGTGAACGGGTCAAACGTTGAATAGGTTTCGAGAGTCGAGATCTGGGCGGCGACGGCGTCGGCGACTTCCTTGCGGCCGTGCCCAATCTGGCAGTACCACAGGCTGCCAATCGCGTCTATATATTCGCGGCCGTTGTCGTCCCACAGAAGCGAGCCCGAGCCGCGCACGATCTTGATGAAATCGGTCTTGGTGGGCTTGGCAAACGAGTGCAGCAATGGTCCTGTCATGAACAAGACGCTAGTTGGCTTAGTCACCTATCCTGTAGGCGTATGAAGGGGCTGATTCTTTCGGGCGGTGCTGGCACGCGTCTGCGACCGATCACCCATACCAGCGCCAAACAGTTGGTGCCGATCGCCAATAAACCGATCTTGTTTTACGGCATCGAGGCGATGGCTCTCGCTGGCATCAAGCAGATCGGCATAATCATCGGCGAGACGGGCAAGGAGATTCGCGCCGCCGTCGGCGATGGTTCGCAATTCGGCGTTGAGGTCACCTATATCCCGCAAGACGCGCCGCTCGGGTTGGCTCACTGCGTGTTGATCGCCCGGCCATTCTTGGGTGACGAAGACTTCGTAATGTACCTCGGCGACAACATGCTCGAACAAGGTTTGACGCAGTTCGTAGATCAATTCGAGTCGGCGCGTGAGCGCGGCGGCCCCGATGCCCCCGCCGCGCAAATTTTGCTCTGCCACGTCGACAACCCGCGCCAATTTGGGGTGGCCGAGGTTGCGGCCGACGGTCGGGTGGTGCGTCTGGTCGAAAAACCATCCGAACCGAAATCCGATCTCGCGCTCGTCGGGGTGTACCTGTTCGATCGCACAATTCACGATGCGGTTCGCGCGATCAATCCGTCGCCACGTGGCGAACTCGAGATCACCGACGCAATCCAGTGGCTAGTCGATCAAAAGTTTGTCGTTCATCACAAGGTCTTGCAGGGCTGGTGGATAGATACTGGAAAGAAAGACCCTGTTCTAGAGTGCAATCGCTTGGTACTTGAGGTGCTGACGCCGCGCAACGACGGCGACGTTGACGCCGCCTCTAAAATTGAGGGCCGCGTGGTAATCGAAAAGGGCGCCGTCATTCGCAACTCGCGCATTCGCGGGCCTGTCGTGATCGGCGCCCACTCCAAAATTGACCACAGTTATATCGGACCGTACACATCGCTGGGTCGGCGCTGCGTGGTCGAACACTCAGAGATGGAGCACTCGGTGGTCCTCGACGGCTCGAGCATTATCGGCATCATCCGACTTGCAGACTCACTAATTGGCCGCGACGTTCAGGTCTCTAGATCAGAAGTAAAACCTCGCGCACTGCGACTGATGCTCGGCGACGACTCGAAAGTGGAGCTGGAGTAGATGGCCACAGTTACCGAATCGAAGATCATCAAAGACGTGCAGATCGTCGAGCCGCAGATGCACGGCGACGAGCGCGGCTATTTCATCGAGACCTATCGACGCGAATGGTTTCCCCTCGGCCGCGAGATGTTGCAGGGCAATCGCGGCAACCGCCAGAAGGGCTGCGTTGTCGGGTTGCACTATCACTTGCACCAGGCCGACTATTGGTACGTGCCGATCGGTACTGCGCGAGTCGTGTTGCACGATATGCGCACTGGTTCGCCGACCGACGGGGCGACGCAGGTGATCGACCTCGGGGCACGTCAAGACGGCTCGCACGATCACCGCGGCATATTCATTCCACCTGGGGTGGCGCACGGATTCTCCTCGCTCACCGACATGGCAATCACGTATTTGGTGGATAGCTATTACAACCAGACCGACGAAAATGGTTTGGCGTGGAACGACCCAATGGTTTCAGCCGACTGGGGGATCGTCAACCCGATTTTGTCGAAGCGCGACCAAGAGAACCCAACCCGCGACGGCATCGACCCGCAATTTCAGCCGCACTTCAAGTTGCGCACCTGAGCGCTTATTCATGAAGATTTTCGTCACCGGCGGCGCTGGCTTTATTGGCTCAAATTACGTGCGCTGGGTGCTCCGAAGTAGCGATCACACTGTGACCGTGTACGACTCTCTGACCTATGCGGGCAACATGTCGACGCTCAGGGATGTCGACGACAGTCCGCGGTACTCGTTTGTCAAGGGCAACATCTGCCACCCAGGCGATGTCGAGGCTGCGATGCGCGGTCACGACGCCGTCGTGCACTTCGCCGCCGAGAGTCATGTCGACCGCTCGATCGAAGGCAGCGAAGACTTCATCCTCACCAACTGTTTCGGGACCAACGTGATCATGGACGCGGCGCGTCGATTGCAGATATCCCGCGTCTTGCATATCGGAACCGATGAGGTCTACGGCTCTGTCGAGGTTGGATCGTCGAAAGAGTCGGACCCTCTTGAGCCGCGCTCGCCGTACTCGGCGTCGAAGGCCGGCTCTGACTTGATCGCACTGTCGTATTTCGCTACTCACGGGGTGCCCGTGCTCGTGACGCGCTGCACTAATAATTTCGGCCCGTTTCAATACCCTGAGAAGGCAATTCCGTTGTTCACGACGAACTTGCTCGACGGCAAGAAAATTCCGTTATACGGTGACGGGCTCAATGAGCGCGACTGGCTGTATGTCGACGACCACTGCTCGGGCATTCACCTCGTGCTCGAACGCGGCGTGGTTGGCGAGATCTACAACATTGGCGCTGGCAACGAGACCACCAATCGAGCGCTCGTCGACAAGTTGTTGGCATTGCACGGCAAAGACGAGTCGAGCGTCGCCTATGTCGAAGACCGCAAGGGCCACGATCGCCGCTATTCCGTCGACATCGCCAAAATCACTGAACTCGGTTGGAAGCGCGAGCGCTCGCTTGATGAGGCGCTTCAGCAAACTGTGGCTTGGTATCACGATAACCGCTGGTGGTGGGAGCCTCTGCGGGCGCGTAAATAGAAATGTAGAGTTTCATAGATGAAGTTTTTTATTACGGGGGCTGGCGGCCAACTGGGTCACGAACTCGTGCGGGTGGCGCAGGACGCTGGCCACGCGGTGACCGCGACCGACCATCAGACTCTTGATGTCACAGATAGAGAGGCCGTGGTCGCGGCGATAGGCGCGGCTAAGCCCGACGTCGTGATCCACGCCGCGGCGTGGACCGCGGTAGACGCCTGCGAGGGCGACCGCGACAAAGCGATGCTGGTCAACGGCACTGCCACCAAATATGTGGCCGATGCCGCGCACCTAGTTGGCGCGCGGGTCGTGTATATCTCTACCGACTACGTCTTCGACGGCACAAAGGCGTCACCCTATCTAGAGAGCGATTCGCCGAACCCGCAATCGGTCTACGGCGAATCAAAGTTGGCGGGCGAGCGCGCGCTCGATGCTAAAGACACAATAATTCGCATTTCGTGGGTGTGCGGCTTTCACGGCGCCAACATGGTCAAGACAATTCTTAAACTGGGCCGCACGCAAAGCGAGTTGCGCTTCGTCGAGGATCAAATCGGCGAGCCGACATTTGCCGACGACGCCGCGGTGGCGATCGTGCAAATCGCCGAGTCCGGGCGCTCGGGCGTCTGGCACGTTACAAACCAGGGCGTTGTCAGCTGGTACGAGTTCGCGCGCGAGGTGCTGCTAGCCGCTGGGCTCGACGCGGCGAAGGTTCATCCGATTAAGACGAGTGACTTAAAACCGCCGCGGCCAGCCAAGCGACCTGCCAATTCGGTTCTCGCCAACACCGCGATGATCTCGGCGGGATTGCCACTGCTGCCCAATTTTCGCGAGCCTTTGGCGCGACTGGTGCCAAGGCTGACGGCTGACGGCCACTAGTAGGGTTGTCGTATGGATCAGTCCGCGCTACTCGTAGAGCTCGAACCCGTCGCCGCCAAGTTGTACGAGCGCCACCAGGGAGTCGCCAAAGAGTGGTTTCCGCACGAGATGGTGCCGTACGGCCGCGGCACAGATTTTGACCCCGAGCACCAGTGGTCGCCAGATGACGCCAATTTCGGCGAGGCTGGCACCGAGATCGACGATGCCGTTCGCGCGGCGCTGTTCGTAAACCTGCTTACAGAGGACAACTTGCCGTATTACTTTCGCGATATCGATTCGCTGTTTGGCAGCGAGTCGGCGTTCGGCGCGTGGGCCCGCAACTGGACGGCCGAAGAGGGTCGCCACTCGATCGTGATGCGCGATTACTTCACTGTCACCCGCGCGGTCGACCCAGTGGCGCTCGAGCGGGCGCGCATGATTCAGGTGCGCGGCGGCCAGGTGCCAACACCGCACGGTGCCGTCGAGGCGCTGGCGTACGTCAGCATGCAAGAGCTGGCAACGCGCATTTCGCACCGCAACACGGGCAAGTTAATGAAGGACAAGATGGGCACCGACATCATGTCGCGCGTGGCCAACGACGAGAACCTGCACTACCTGTTCTACCGCGACCTCACCAGCGCGG
>JAYTUM010000167.1:0-1522 GCA_043744575.1 Acidimicrobiales bacterium
GAAGTCGACGCCCGCGACACCAAGCTTGGGCCAGAAGAAATCACCCGCGACATTCCAAACCTCTCGGACGAGATCTTGGCCGATCTCGACGACCGCGGCATCATCCGCATCGGCGCCGAAGTTGGTCCTGGCGACGTTCTCGTCGGCAAGGTGACGCCAAAGGGCGAGACCGAACTGACACCAGAAGAGCGCCTGCTGCGCGCGATCTTCGGCGAGAAGGCCCGCGAAGTTCGCGACACGAGCCTCAAGGTTCCGCACGGCGAAAACGGCAAGGTCATTGACGTCAAGGTGCTCTCCCGCGACCCGGGCGGCCGCGAAGCCGGCGACGAATTGCCGCCAGGCGTAAACCAACTTGTGCGTATTTATGTTGCGCAGAAGCGCAAAATCAGCGTCGGCGACAAGTTGGCCGGCCGCCACGGCAATAAGGGCGTTATCTCCAAGATTCTTCCGCTCGAAGACATGCCATATCTCGACGACGGCACCCCGGTCGACATCATCTTGAACCCACTCGGCGTACCAAGCCGTATGAACATCGGTCAGGTACTTGAGTCGCATCTCGGTTACTGCGCCCGTTGGGGTTGGACCGATGTCAAGAACGGCAAGGTCGTAGGCGACGCCCCAATTCGCGGCACCGAGACCAAGACCCGCATCAACACCAAGCCAGCGACCTTCGTGGCCACGCCGGTGTTCGACGGTGCGCATTGGGACGAAGACGAAGCCTCGGGTAATCACCCAACGATTCAGTCGATCCTTGCAAACTTAAACCCAGAATCGATTGACGGCGTACGCCTGGTCGGCATAGACGGCAAGACACGTTTGCGCAACGGCCGTACCGGCGAGTACTACGACAACCCGATCACGGTCGGCTACAAGTACATCCTCAAGTTGGCGCACATGGTCGACGACAAGATTCACGCTCGTTCAACGGGCCCATACAGCATGATCACCCAGCAACCATTGGGTGGTAAGGCGCAATTCGGCGGTCAGCGCTTCGGCGAAATGGAAGTGTGGGCTCTCGAGGCCTACGGCGCCGCGTACTGCTTGCAAGAGTTGTTGACGATCAAGAGCGACGACGTTCTTGGCCGCGTGCGCGTGTATGAGGCAATTGTCAAGGGCGAGAACATTCCAGAGCCTGGCATTCCCGAGAGCTTTAAGGTGCTTATGAAGGAAATGCAGGCGCTGTGTCTCGACGTTGAAGTGATCTCGAACGAGGGCAAAGAAATCGAACTCACAGACATGGACGAAGATGTCTTCCGCACCACAAAAGAACTCGGCATTGACATCAGCCGCCCAGAGCGTGGTTCTGACGCCGACGACCGTGAACGTGAGCGCCGCCGCGAGAAGGCTTACTAACCGTCCGAAGTATTAATAAATTATTTAACGACTAGTTGCATAAGTTCGAAGAGGAAGAGGAAACAACATGGCCGATGTAGCAGAAGACTTCAAGAAGAAGCTTGACGTCAACAGCTTTGAGCAGTTGCGTATTGGTTTGGCGACAGCCGACGACATTCGTAACTGGTCA
>JAYTUM010000168.1:0-1518 GCA_043744575.1 Acidimicrobiales bacterium
GATCACTGACTCGGTTAAGTATTTAACCGCCAATGGTCGCCGCGTGATGGTTGACATGGAGCACTTCTTCGACGGCTACAAGAGCAACCCCGAGTTTTCCCTGCGTGTTCTCGAAGCCGCGGTGATGGCTGGCGCCACGCATCTCGTGTTGTGCGACACCAACGGCGGTTCGTTGCCCAACGAGGTGCAAACGATTGTTGCCGCCGTAAAACATCACGTCGGCAACGACGCGATTATTGGCATTCATTGTCACGACGACACGGGTTGCGCCGTCGCCAACTCGTTGGCCGCCGTGCACAGCGGCGCGCGCCACGTGCAGGGCACGCTCAACGGTCTCGGCGAGCGCACGGGTAACACCAACCTGACGACAGTGATCCCGAACCTGCAACTGAAACTGGGTTATACCTGCCTGCCCAATGGGCGCCTCGAGCGACTCTCGGCGGTCAGCAACCATGTTGCCGAAGTCTTGAATCGCCCGGTCAATCCGCAGGCGCCGTACGTTGGGGTCTCGGCGTTCGCGCACAAGGCCGGCCTGCACATGTCGGCTATCGCCCGCGCCAAGGACGCCTACGAGCACGTCGACCCGGAACTGGTTGGCAACGGTACGCGCTTTTTGGTTTCGGAAATGGCAGGCAAGGCGACGATCACCATGAAGGCCGAGGAGTTGGGATTGCCGATCGACGGCCCCGCGATCAATCAGGTGATAGACGACTTGAAGCGCCTCGAACACGAGGGCTACCACTTCGAAGCCGCCGACGCATCGCTTGAGTTACTGATGCGCCGCGCCACGGGGTGGGAGCAAGAGTTCTTCGAGGTCGAGTCGATGCGCGTGATCACAGACGAGTCAGCCGACGGCAAGTTCACAACCGAGGCGACCGTCAAGGTTTGGGTCGGCGACGACCGCGAGGTTTACACAGCCGAGGGCAACGGTCCCGTGAACGCGATCGACACGGCGTTGCGCGCGGCACTCGGCAAGAACTTCCCGCAACTTTCGCGCGTGCACCTTACCGATTACAAGGTGCGAATTATTGATTCGGCGTTGGCGACTGGTGCGGTGACGCGGGTTCTGATCGACGCCACCGACGGCGACCGCAACTGGACGACTATCGGCGTCTCGGCGAACATCATCGAGGCTTCGTGGCGCGCCCTCGAAGAGTCTTTGGTCTACGGGTTGCTGCACATGTCGCCGAAGGCGAGCTAGCGCCGCCTGACGCACTCGAAAAAAAGTCAACGACTAGGCTCGCAGCGATATGGCCGCACCCAGATATGCCCCCGTTGACCCGACTAACAATCCACGCACTTACGCTTCGCCCGATCACGTGCCTGACGCGTGGATGCCTGATCGCTTAGCCGAGATTGTCGGCCGCCAGCCAAGGGGTGCGCGCCTCGGGAACCCCGGGCCGGATCAGGGCTATGTGCTCAAGTTGGCCAGTATTGCGCGCGACCAAATTCGTATTCAGCCCGGCGAATCGCGAGACGACGCGATCCAGGGCTCGATCACCATCGCGCTGCGCAGGG
>JAYTUM010000169.1:0-1517 GCA_043744575.1 Acidimicrobiales bacterium
CATGGCTACATCGTCACACCTTCGGGCCCCGAATGCCACTCGCCAACTACAGTCAGTTGTCACTATGGCCGCCAGAATCGCCCAACTGCCGACTCTGCCGACGACTCTGCCGACGACTCTACCGGCGACCGTTTTGGAGACAGTATTGGTAGTTGACTTCGGCGCCCAATACGCCCATTTGATCGCGCGGCGGGTTCGCGAGGCGCAGGTCTATTCAGAGATAGTGCCGCATCGCATCACGGCGGCAGAGGTGCGAGCTCGCAACCCAGTTGGCATTATCTTGTCTGGTGGCCCCGCGAGCGTTCACGTTGCAGGCGCCCCCGCCCTCGATCCGAAAATTTACGAACTCGGCATTCCGATTTTAGGAATCTGTTACGGATGTCAACTCATCGCCAAGCAACTCGGGGGTACTGTCGCCCGTGGCGGCCGAGGCGAGTATGGTCGCACCAAACTTTCGCGCCACGCCGGTTCGAGTTCTACATTGTTGCCGCAGAAAATCGGCGAAAGCATTGATGTGTGGATGAGCCACTTCGATGCGGTGTCGGTCCTGCCTAGTGGCTTCACGGCTACGGCGGCGACGGCAGACTCACCGATGGCGGTCATTGAAAATACATCGCGCAAAATTTGGGGAGTGCAGTATCACCCCGAAGTCGCGCACACCCAATTTGGCCAGGCGGTGCTCGAGAACTTTCTGCATCGCTGCGTTGGCGCCAAGCCAACCTGGACGATGGCGTCAATCGTCGAAGACCAGGTAGCCGCCGTGCGCTCACTTGTCGGCAGCGAACGGGTTATCTGTGGGTTGTCTGGCGGCGTTGACTCGGCTGTCGCGGCCGCGCTCGTGCACAAGGCGATCGGCAAACAACTTACGTGCGTGTATGTTGACACTGGCCTGATGCGCAAGAATGAAAGCGCGCAGGTCGTCGAAACGTTTCAGCGCAACATGGGCATCGAACTAATTCATGTTGATGCTGGTGCACGATTCTTCGAGCGACTACAAGGCATCAAAGAGCCAGAGGCCAAGCGCAAAGCCATCGGCGAGTTGTTCGTGCGCATCTTTGAGGAGAATACGGGCGGGTTGACAGACGCCAAGTTCTTGGTTCAGGGCACGCTATATCCAGACGTCATCGAGAGCGGCGGAGTCGACGGCACGGCGAGCGTGATCAAGAGCCATCACAACGTCGGCGGTTTGCCAAAAGACATGACGCTGAAGTTGTGCGAGCCGCTGCGCACGCTTTTTAAAGATGAGGTCCGCAAGGTCGGCAGCGAACTCGGCCTACCCGACGAGATCGTCTGGCGCCAGCCATTTCCTGGCCCGGGCCTTGGCGTGCGCATCATTGGCGAGGTCACGCCAGACAAGGTCGCAACCTTGCAAGAAGCCGACGCGATCGTCCGCGAAGAGATTCGCGCGGCCGGTCTCGAGCGCGAGATCTGGCAGGCATTCGCGGTGCTCGCCGACATTCGTTCGGTGGGCGTGATGGGCGATGAGCGCACCTACGGCCGACCGATCATTATCCGGG
>JAYTUM010000170.1:0-5795 GCA_043744575.1 Acidimicrobiales bacterium
CTCAGCGGATATTTCGCGATGCCGCTAGAGCGTTTGACGATGCTGGTCGTGCCGCGCAGCGGCGAGGCGACGATGGTCGTGCCGAGACTAGAAGTCGCACGCGTGACCCCGCAACCAGGCGTGTTCGTGATTCAGGCGTGGGATGAAACGCAAAACCCAGTCGCGATGGTCGCGACGCTGTTGGGTTCGGCGAAGCGCATCGCCGTCGGCGACCAGATGTGGGCGCGCTTCCTGGTCGAACTTTTGCCGCTCGTAGCAGCCGCAAGTTTTGTTCGCGCCGTCGATGTCGTGGGTGGTTTACGGATGATCAAGGACCCCGCAGAGATCGCGGCGCTGCAGCGTGCAGGCGCTGCGGCCGACCGCGTGGCCGAGCAACTGCACGGCGGGATGATCCCACTGATTGGCCGTACCGAGGCCCAGGTCTCTGCCGACATCTCGACGCGCCTTATCGCCGAAGGTCATGATGTCGTTAACTTCGCGATTGTTGCCGCCGGCGAGAACGCGGCGAGCCCGCACCATCACGCCGGCGCGCGCGTGATCGTGCGCAACGAGATCGTGCTGTGCGATTTTGGCGGCACGATGAACGGCTACTGCAGCGACATAACGCGTTGCGTGTTCACGGGCAAGCCGACCGCAGAGATCGCCTCGGCGTACGAGGTGCTTTTCGAGTCGCAGGCCGCAGGCGTGGCGGCTGGCGTTGTTGGGGCACAGTGTCAAGATGTTGATTACGCCTCGCGCGCGGTAATCGAGGCTGCCGGTTTCGGCGAATACTTTGTGCATCGCACCGGCCACGGCATTGGTATGGAGGCCCATGAAGAGCCGTACATGGTGAGCGGCAACTCGCTGCCGATCGCCGCGGGTCACGCATTTAGCGTCGAGCCCGGTATCTATATTTCTGGCAAATGGGGGATGCGTCTCGAAGACATTGTGGTCGCCACGAGTACCGGCCCCTTGTCGATGAACCTTGCTAATCACTCGCTCCTCAGCGTCGAAGCCTGACCGGCGTCGTCCACTGATTCTCACCGCCCCTTGCAATGATTCGTCTCGACGCCGCCACCGTTTTGTTGCAATGGTCGGTGGGCGGGCTGCTGTTCGGGTGGTTTACTAACCGCGACCCCGAGGTCGGCCCTGGGTATGCCAAGTTGTTGCGGCTCGTTTACGCGTCGTTCGCCGCCATCGCGGTGTTCTGCGGCGTGCGTTACGGGGTGGTGTTGGTGCGCGAAGTTGCTGCAGCAGTTGTTGGCGTCGTTTCGCTGGCTCTATACGCGAATCGTAAACCGCAGCGCGACCTGATCGCCCCGATCGTCGGGATACTCGGGCTAGTCGCCGCCGGCGTCGCCGCGGCGCACGGCAGTAATTGGGATTTGTTCGTCTCGCTGGCGCGGGTGTTAGTCGGTGCGCTGTTTCTCGGCGCCGTCAGCGACGCGATGTTGCTCGGGCACTGGTATCTCGTGCAGCCCGGTATGCCGCGGCGCCTGATCAACGAACTCACCGACGCTGTGCTGTGGGTGTGGCCGTTCGAGATCCTCGTGCTGTTGTTGCCCACTGGCATGATCAGCGTGCTCAACGGCTCGATCGACGACGGCTGGAATGGCATTCTCGGCTGGTTCTGGTTGGCGTCGGCGATCGTCACGGGCGTGCTCGTGTTAGTCACGCGCGCCGCACTCAAAGAGCGCAGCTACTCGGCGGTGATGGCGGCCACCGGTCTGATGTACCTGGCAATTCTCACGGCCTTTTGCACCGACATCGTCGCCCGCGCACTGCTCGCCAGTTAGAATTTCTCGCCCATAGCCATGCCCGGCGGCCCGCTAATAGTTAGCAGGGCGCGTTTGGCGCGACCATCGCCCAGGGGCGACTTCGCTCCATTGCTAAACCGAGTTCAAGTAGCAGCTGTTCGCTGAAATGGCGGCCGTTAACTTGCAGTCCGACGGGCAAATCGTCAACATTTCCGCAGGGGATAGAGATTGCCGGGTTGCCATGCATGTTGGCTGGGAAGGTCAACTTGCCGTTGTTGCCCTGTCCGCCGCGCACGCCTCCGTATGAACTAGGCAATGGACCTTCTGCGTCGAACGCGACGTCGGGGTTGCTCGCTGTAATTACAAAATCGACCGCGCCGAAAATTTCGGCCATGCGTTGATTGAGTAGAGCCCTACGCGCTTCTATCTTGGCTCGGGCCTCGGTGCTGTACTTGCCCGCTGTGACTTCCATCGCGTAACGCATTTCTGGCGTGAGCACGTCGGCACAAGCCGGCCAATATGGCGCGAGCTGGGTTTGAGTTTCGATCATGCCGCTGATCGACCAAGCGGCGCCCATGCTCGGCAGCGTTGTGTCAATCGTGACCATGCGCATCCCGGTTACCGATATCAAATGTTGCGCGTACTCTTCGAGTTGCGTCCACATTGGAGGCGAAACAACTGCGCCGCCCCAGTTCGGCGCGAGCACCGCGGCTTTTCCGCGCAGCGAATCGGCGAACGCGCCGAGCCCAGCCTCCCAATCGGTAACGCGTTGTAGGCTGAGCGGGTCGCGCGGGTCGTGGCCGTTGCAGACATCAAACCAGCGCGCGGTGTCGCGAATGCTTCGCGCCATGATTCCACTATTGACTGTGAGATTGCCGAGTTCGACATGTGGCGCGCGGGGAATGCGGCCGAAAGTTGCCTTGAGACCGACAAGGCCAGTAAATCCAGCGGGTATGCGAATCGAACCGCCGCCGTCGCCGCCGGTCGCGATCGTGACGAGGCCGCCCGCAACAGCCGCCGCGCTGCCGCCCGATGATCCGCCAGGTGTTCGGCCATGCATCCACGGGTTGTGCGTGGCGCCATTTAGCACCGTGCGCGTCACGTTCGTGCCGCCGAATTCGCTGGCGGTGCAAAGACCAATTGCGTTGGCGCCACCGTTAATTGTGGCGCGCTCGACCATTAGCGAAGTGTGCGTGGCTTTGCGATCGGCGAACACAACACACGCGTCGGTTTCTGGCCAACCATTGACAGAGTCGAGCTCTTTTACCCCGAGCGGCACGCCGCCAAATGGTTTTGAGACGTCGGCTGATTTAGCGCGAGCGCGCGCACCGTCGGCATCGAGAAACGAAAACGCGTTGAGCGTGCTCGCGGCAATTGCGGCTAACGATGCCTCGAGTTCTTCGACAGGCGAAATTTGTTTGGCACGAAATGCGCGCACCAACGAGCAGGCATCGCCGAGCCACGGTGAATCTTTAGTTGCCACATACTCAAAGTAGTCGTTGCCCGCGCCGAATCTATTAGTGTCGTACGGGCTATGGACAGCGCAGCGTTTCTTGGCATCGAGCCAACCGGCATCAATGGTCAGTGGGCGATGGTCGTGCCCGCGCGGTTGTGCACTGGCGGCAATTTTTTGTTTGGCGGCGCAGGTCTCGGTGCCGCCGTTTCGGCAATGGAGCAACTCACGGGTCGCCGCTGCGTGTGGGCGACAGGCCAATACCTCTCCTACGCCCGCAAGGACGAGACGCTGTTAATCGATGTAACCCTCGCCGTAGTCGGCCATCAGATCACACAGGCGCGCGCGGTATGCCACATTGGGGATCGCGAAATTCTCACGGTAAATGCGGCGCTCGGCGAGCACGAGTTCGCGCACACGGGCCAGTTCTCGACGATGCCAGTCGTGCCGCCCCCGCACGCTGTGCTGGCGCGTGAGCATCGTCATCCAATCGAAAACACAATTCACGAGCGGCTTGAAGAACGCATCGTGATCGGCCGCACGCTTGAGCAACTAGACGGCACACTTAGCGACGGTCGCACCGTGTTGTGGGCGCGCATCCCCGACGTCCTCACCGACATCGACACGGTAACTTTGGCAGTGCTCGGCGACTTCGTGCCGATGGGCATCGGTCAGGCGCTCGGCGTGCGTGCCGGAGGCAACAGCCTCGACAACACCCTAAGAATTGTTCGACTTGTGCCGACTAAGTGGGTGTTGTTAGACATACAGATACACGCCATCGCGCGCGGGTTTGGTCACGGCTCGGTAATGATGTTTGCCGAAGACGGATCGCTGCTGGCGACAGCGAATCAAAGTTGTATAGCCAGAGTCTGGAAAGATTAGGGGAAGAAATGAAACAACGTGCCGGATTGACAGTGCCGCTGCCGGGGCACCTGCACACACACAAACAAAAACTGCGCGAGCTCGCCGACATGGGTTACGACGACATTTGGTCGGCGGAGTCTGATGGTGCAGACGCCTTCACGCCGCTGGCGATGGCCGCGGCTTGGGAGCCGCGACTTCGCTTGGGCACGGCAATTGTGCCCGCGTACACGCGCAGCCCGGGCACGTTGGCGCAGAGCGTGGCTTCGCTCGCCGACGCAGCGCCAGGCCGCTTCGCAATCGGCATTGGTTCGTCGAGCAACGTGATCGTCGAGCGCTGGAACGGTGTGCCATTCGTCGATCCGTACAAAAAGGTTCGCGACATAGTTCGTTTCCTGCACGACGCTCTCGGCGGCGAAAAGGTTTCTAAGCAATACGACACATTCAAGGTCGACGGGTTTCGGCTGGCGATCAAACCAGAGATTAAGCCAGTCATATTGATCGCCGCCCTACGCGAGGGCATGCTCAAGCTCGGGGCGCGCGAGGCCGACGGCGTAATCATCAACTGGCTGTCGGCTGACGATGTCACGAAGGTTGTCAAGGTAGTCTCCGATGCCGCGGGTGGGGTAGAAAAAGAAGTAGTCGCGCGAATCTTCGTGTGCCCGAGCGAGAACACTGAGACAGTTAGGGCAGCTGCCCGATACGCGATCGCGGCCTACATGAACGTGCCCGTTTACGCCGCGTTTCACGAGTGGCTCGGGCGTGGCCCGCAGATGCAAGGCATGTGGGACGCGTGGAAGGCGGGAGACCGCAAAGCCGCGCTCGCCGCGATACCAGACGAAGTGGTCGACGCTCTCGTTGTGCACGGCAGTCCAAGTCAGTGTCGCGAGACGATTCAAAAATATTTTGACAACGGTGCAACAACTTCGGCGCTAGCGATCTTGCCGCTAGACCCGGCGCTCGATTTCTGGCAGGCTGTTAAGGTTCTTTCGCCAAGCGCCAAGTAATTTACATTTTTAAAAGTATCGCGACTGCTAGTCCGCTGACTACGAATAGTCCGCTGACTAAGCTGATTATGGCGACCCTTGTGATTAAATACAACTTGAAGTCGCTCAAATCTTTGCGCATCTCTGCACGGACGGCCCTGAACTCCGAGTGCATCTCGGTGCGCAAGTTCTTGAAATCCTGACCCGTCGCGGGTCTGTCTTCGCGTCCTGTCAATTGCTCGCTCATACTGCTCCCAATCTCGTGCAGTTCTGATACTCGTACTAGTGCCAACCAGTGCCAACCAGTGCAGTATGACCTAAGACGTGCTTTACCTGTCAAGCATCATTTGTGAAAACCCGCTAAACCCATACCCCTGATGGGAGAGAGGGCGAGCCAGTGGGCAAGAATTTTTCGCCAGGCGCCAAGAAATTTACATTTTTAAAAGAATTGCCACGCCGAGTCCGCTTGTGACACTGATGACGGCGATGCCAAACATTGCGACCCAGGCAACTATTGAAGACTTGAATTTGCTAATTTCTTTGTGAAACTCGGCGCGTAAATTCTCGAATTGATGGGCGACGTTGTCGAATTGATGGGCGACGTTGTCGAATCCGGTTTTCATCTCTCCGCGCACAGCCTTGAACTCAGAGTGCATCTCGGCGCGCACAGCCTTGAACTCTGAGAGCATCTCGGTGCGCACATTAGAAAACTCCTGTGAATTTATCGCGAAGCCTGTCGCCATGTCGTTCTTCAAAAGC
>JAYTUM010000171.1:0-1513 GCA_043744575.1 Acidimicrobiales bacterium
GGAATCATCGGCATCGGCCAAGACCCGATCTATGGTCTGACCAAGCACGGCGTGGTCGGCCTAGTCAAATCGCTTGGCTCCGCGCTTGAACCACATGGGGTTTGCATCAGCGCGCTTTGTCCGGGGTTCATTGACACTCCGCTCGTATCTGCTGCCTCACAAGAAGTGATCAAAGCGTTTGGCATGGGGATCATGGAGGTCGAGATTGCAGGCGACTTGGCGATGCGCGCTCTCACGGAACGGATTAACGGTTCGCAGTGGACAGTCATCGCCGGCCAGCCAATCACACAGTACGTTCCACTCGTGCCGTTTGTCTTGTAATTAATTTTAGTGAGCGAGATTCTCTTCAACCCGTTCGACGCGGCGTTTCGCGCCGACCCGTATCCTTATTACGACACCCTGCGCGCGCACGACCCCGTGCACCAAACGGCTTTCGGCATGGTCGTGCTGACTCGTTACGAAGATGTCTCGGCGACGCTCAAGAGCAACGACTACAGCCGCGACATCGAGAAGTATTCGCCCCAAGCTTCGTCGCCGGCGCGCCAGCGCCGCCGCGAACGCGATTCAAACCGCACCAAGTCGATACTCAACCTCGACCCGCCAGACCACACCCGCCTGCGCCGACTCGTATCGAAATCGTTTACGCCGTCGGCGATCGAGCGCCTGCGTTTGCGAATCGTGCTGCTCACCGACACCGTACTCGACCGCGCCCAACAACAAGGTTCGCTTGAACTCGTCGACGACCTCGCGTTCCCCGTGCCGTTTCAGGTAATTTCAGATCTACTCGACATGCCGACCGAGCGAGTCGACGAGTTGCGCGCATGGTCGCAATCGATTACCGCATCGCTCGAGCCAACCGCGAGCGACGACGAACTAGCCGCGAGCGATGCGGCGATCGACTTGCTCGTGCCGTATCTAACAGAGATCATCGAGCATCGCCGCAAAAATCTGGCCGACGACATGCTCAGCTCGTTGATCTTGGTCGAAGAGTCTGGCGAACGCATGACCACCGCTGAGCTGATGGCGTTCGTCGTGCTGCTGTACATTGCTGGCCACGAAACCACCGTCAATCTCGTCGGCAACGGCACTCTGGCCCTGCTACGCAACCCTGAACAACTCGCCGCCGCACGCGCCAGCGGCGTCACCCCCAACATCGTCGACGAACTTCTGCGCTTCGACGGCCCCGTGCAACACACGGTGCGCGTGCCGCTCGTGCCGGTGCACTTTAGAGTCGGTGGCGAGCGACGCACGATCGAGCCCGGCACGAGGGTGCTGACATCGCTCGGCGCAGCCAACCACGACGGCGCGATGTTCTCGTCGCCGCACGAGTTGAAACTTGACCGCGCCAACTCGAATCGGCACATGGCGTTTTCTAGCGGAATTCACTATTGCTTGGGCGCGTCACTCGCCAAGTTAGAGACCGAGGTATTAATCGGCTCGCTGATCTCGCGCTTCAAGTGTCTCGAAATTGTTGGCGAGCCGCAGTGGCGCGACAGGCTGACTATTCGCGGCG
>JAYTUM010000172.1:0-5778 GCA_043744575.1 Acidimicrobiales bacterium
AAACTCACCGATAGGATACAAAGCCGTATGTACGCAGTAATCGCAACAGGTGGCAAGCAAGAGAAGGTTTCCACGGGCCAGCAGGTTCAAGTGGAGCTTTTAGATGCAGCCGATGGCTCGGTCGTAACTTTCGCGCCCGTGCTGGTAGTTGACGGCACGAATGTACTCTCGACACCTGAACAACTCTCGAAGGCCAAAGTAACCGCCAAAGTAATTGGAATGGCTGCTGGCCCGAAGATTGACGGCTTTACATATAAGCGCCGCACCAACCAGCGTCGTCGTTTTGGTCACCGCCAAAAGTATTCGGTGATTGAAATTACGAACATCGTGAAAGGCTGATTCATGTCAAAAACTAAAGGTGGCGGTTCAACCCGCAACGGTCGCGATTCGAACGCGCAGCGCTTAGGAGTCAAAGTGTTTGACGGCACCAAAATTACTGCGGGCACAATTCTCATTCGTCAGCGTGGCACCAAGGTGCACCCAGGAAAGAACGTCGGCATCGGTAAAGACGACACATTGTTCGCACTTAGTCATGGCAGCGTTAAGTTTGGCGAGCGCCGCGGCCGTAGGGTCGTCGATGTTTTGCCTCTCGCGTAAAGGGCGATCAACTCGCGCTCACGGGCGCATCCGTGATTAATCGTTTCTAGTTTGTGTCGATCCCTTGGGGCAGTCGAGAAGGGCTCCAGCCCAACAGCGCCGCGCCTTGTCGGCAGGCGAACCGATCAGTCATGCCGCCAACATAGGTAACCGCATCGTGCACTGCTTGAGTGCTGTTGATCATCGGGATTTGGCCCGTTGACGAATTGTTTGCCCCCATCAGGTGCGGGTGCGCGCTGTAGTGCTCAACCAAGGCGCGCAACAATTCAATAACCGATTTTGCTTGAGCGCGCGACGCGTCGCGCATGTAGATGCGCTCGTAATTGAATTTTCGAAACAAAGCCAATGCGTCGGCGAATTCGGAAGTCATACCGATACGCCCAGACAATTGCGCAGCGGCGAGCATCGCCGCAATAAAGGCACGCAGTTGGCTGCTTCGAGTTGGCCCGCAGAGCTGCTGCACCTGTTCTGGCAGGTGCCGTGCTGTGACGACGCCCGCCGCGGCGGCATCTTCGAAATCGTGACAGACATAGGCGATGCGATCGGCCCACGAAACCACTTCGCCTTCCGGCGTGGCGGGGGCTGGCCGCGACCAGGAGTGGTTGCGAATGCCGTCGAGCGTCTCGCTACATAAGTTGAGCGGCACGAGCGTAACGTCGGCGCCCCACACCGCGTGATCAAATCCATTGGGCACGAATTGGCTAAGCGCATCTTCGCTGGCGTGGCCGCCGGGGCCGTGCCCACAGTCGTGGCCGAGCGCGATGGCCTCGGTGAGCGTGACATTAAGACCGAGCGCGCGCGAGACCGCGCCGGCGACTTGGGCGACCTCGAGCGCATGAGTGAGGCGAGTGCGCTGGTGGTCTTGCGGAAAGACAAACACTTGGGTTTTGCCGGCGAGCCTTCGAAATGAAGAGGCGTGCAAAATTCGATCGCGATCTCGCTCGAAGCAGGTACGCAATAGATCAGGTTGTTCGGCGATCGCGCGATTACCGCCTCCGAAAGCTCGGGTGGCTAATTGCGACAGGGAGTCGTCTTCACAAGCCTCGCGTTCGGCGCGCTCGACAAGGCGACCTACGCCAGACCCTGCCCAAGAATCGCTATGACTGAGACGAATTTGCGCCCCGAGGGTACCGCCATCGTCGCGCTGCGATTCGTCGGCTAGATGGCCGTGCATTGTCGCCGCCCACGATTCGGTGCGCGATTGCGATGGACCCGTTGTCATGGCATAAGAATACGTGGACGGTGCTGCGAATAACGGGGAGGGTGCCTGCCCGATAACGGGCAGTAGCCTGAAAATCCCCTATGAGTGTCTTTGTTGATGAAGCCCAACTGAACGTGCGCGGAGGAGACGGCGGTGCCGGCTGCGTCAGTTTCAGACGAGAGGGCCCAGTCGCTTTCGGCGGTCCCAACGGTGGCGATGGCGGAAACGGCGGCTCGGTGTGGCTAGTTGCGGATCACAACGTTGCTTCGTTGTTGGCGTTTCGAGATCACCCGCACCGTCGCGGCACTGACGGGGTGCACGGCATGGGCAAAGACTTACACGGTCGGCGCGGCCAAGAATTGTTAATTAACGTACCGGAGGGCACAGTCGTGCGCGACATGTATACGGGCGAAATTCTGGCCGACCTGCCAGTGCATGGCTCGAAATGGTTGGCGGCGCAAGGCGGTCAGGGCGGCCGCGGCAACGCGCGATTTTTGTCTAACCGTCGACGTGCGCCGAAATTTGCCGAACAAGGTGAGCACGGTCTAGAGCGCTGGCTCAAACTTGAACTGAAATTGATGGCTGATGTTGCCCTTGTCGGATTACCAAACTCAGGAAAGAGCACATTTATTAGCGCGGTCTCGGCGGCGAAGCCCAAGATTGCCAACTATCCATTCACGACTCTCGAGCCGCACTTAGGTGTGGTGCGCCTAGACGCGATGACCGAGTTTGTAATCGCCGACATCCCCGGGATTATCGAGGGCGCTAGTGACGGCAAGGGACTCGGCCACCAATTTCTGCGGCATATTGAACGCGCCAGAGTGTTGTGCGTGCTGGTCGATCTCGCTCCGATGGACGGCATGTCGGCGCAATTGCAGCAGGACATTTTACTGCGCGAGTTGGTTGCCTACGAACCAGAACTGTTGACCCGCCCGCGAATCGTCGTGGGTACCAAGACCGATGCCGCCGACGAAGTGGCGCTAATCGCTTGGACGGGCGACAAGATGTCGGCGGTGACCGGCGACGGTGTGCGCCCAATACTCGGCAAGCTCGCTGACCTTGTCAAGACGGCGCGCGCCAATGTGCCGCCGCAACTTGCCGCGGTAATCATTCGCCCAGAGCCAGAGGGCACGCGCGTCGAAAAGGTCAAAGAAAACGAGTATCGCCTGAAGGGTCGCGCCGTCGAACGCGCGGTGTTGCTCAACGATGTCTCCACGCCCGACGCAATGAATTACATCGACGAGCGATTGAAGAATCTCGGCGTACCTCGCCTGCTCGCGCGCGCAGGTGCCACAGACGGTGCCGTCGTTTGGATCGGTGCCTTTAGTTTCGAATACCAGCCTGAGCAATAGTCGTGCGCATCGTTGTCAAGATCGGGACCAGTTCTGTAACCGGTAACGATGGGGCGATTCGTCGATCAGCAATTTCTTCATTGTGTGCTCAGGTTGCGCAGTTGCGCGAGCAGGGTCACGAGGTTTTGGTCGTTAGTTCTGGCGCGGTCGCTGGCGGCGTCGCCGCATTGGGCATGAGCCGCAGGCCAACAGACACGCTGACCCTGCAGGCTTTATCCGCTGTCGGCCAGAGCAGGTTAATGCAGGAGTACAACCATTTGCTGCACGAGCATGCGCTGGTAGGGGCCCAAGTTTTACTCGTGCCGCACGACTTCATCGATCGCAATCAATACCTGCATGCCCGCCAAACGCTGTTGCGCCTGCTCGAACTTGGTTGCGTGCCGGTGATCAACGAAAACGATGCGATCGCCAGCGACGAGATTCGCTTCGGCGACAACGACCGCATCGCCGCGCTAGTGGCTCACAGCGTCGACGCCGATGTCTTAATACTGCTCACCGACATCGCTGGCCTATACACATCAGACCCACATGTCAACCCTGACGCTAGGTTCATCGAGCAGGTCCCTGCCGATGACCCCTTGCTGTCGGTGAACGCGACCGCCAGTAGCACCGCGCGAGGCAGCGGCGGAATGGCCTCGAAGTTGGCGGCGGCGCGAATCGCCTCCTGGTCTGGCGTGCGCACTGTTATTGCCCACTCCGAGCGCGCTGATGTGTTGGCGCAGGCGTTAGCCCAAACAAAGGGCGCGGGAACGCAGTTCTTGCCGCACGACAGACAGTTGTCGGCGCGCAAGTTGTGGATTGCATTTGCCGCACAACACTCTGGAGTGATTGTTGTCGACGACGGCGCCAAAGTGGCAATCACGACTCGCAATACATCGTTGCTACATGCCGGCGTTGTTGAGGTGCACGGAGATTTCGCGATCGGCGACACGGTTGAAATTACCGATTTGGCCAACATCGTGATAGCGCGGGGCATGGTGAGCGTCGATGCGGTGCAGGCCAGCGCCGCCGCGGGGCGAAAGAGCGCCGAGTTGCCCGACGGGGTGCCTGCAGAGATCGTGCACCGCGACGATCTCGTTGTGTTGCCGTACTAGTTATTGTTGCGCTGCAAGCGAGAGGTTAGAACGCGAAGTTCGTCAACTTTGAACACCAAAAGTGCTAACCAATATACGGCCCCACCAATAACGATTCCCGAGCCGACTCGCGCTAGCGCACCGAGACCGTAATTGGCGCCGATGAATTTGCTACTTAGATAAACTGCGGCGCCCGTCACGGCGGTTGCCGCAACAATTCCCAACAGCGAGCGCAACAAGTTCGGCACGCTGAGCACTTCGACCTTGAAGTGCAAGACGACGAGAGCGACGAGGGCGGCGACAACGTATGCAAGCGAGAAGGCAAGGCCGAGGCCCAAAACGCCATACCGATCTACAAGGGCGAACGCAAAAATAACATTTAGTGCGTTTTCGAAGAGGTTAATGAAGAACGGGGTTCTCGTGTCGTTGCGGGCATAAAAGCCGCGCAGTGTGAACAGGTAGATCGAAAAGCCAATCAGGCCCAGTGCCATGCCGCTGAGGGCGCGGCTGGTATTAATGCCCGCCGCGACGTCAAAGTTGCCGTGTTGGAGCACAAGACCGATAATCGGGCGGCTCAGAATGAGCAATCCGATGCTGGAAGGGAGCACAAACATCGCGGTTAAGCGCAGACCACTAGTGATCTGCTGAGCGAAACCTATCTCATCGCCGGCTGCGCTTCGGCGCGCCAACTCTGGCATGAATGTTGTAGCGATCGAGACGGCAAGCAGCCCGTGCGGTAGCTGGAGCAACACCATTGCCTTGGCGTAGGCATCGACGTTGCCACTGCCAGGAGATGCCAGGTTCTTGATTACTACTAGAGCAATCTGGTTTGCGACGACGTATCCGAGAGTCCATAATGAGAGTCGTAGCAGTTGTCCGACCGCTGGATGGCTGAAATTTGGTCTGAAGCGCAATTTGATGCCAGCCGCGCGCACGGAGAGAAACATGACGATTGCCATCGTGGCGATGCCCAGCGTTGCGCCGAGGCCGAGCAGAAACTTGAATGTTTGGTTGTCAAGCACGTCAAGAAGTGAGGGCGGGCTTGGCGTTGTTGTGAGCGGCAGCAGCAACAAGAATGCGATCGCCACGCAGTTGGCGAGCACGGGCGACCAAGCTGCGGCAAAAAACTTGCGGCGCGAATTTAGGAGCGCAGAGCACAACGCGCTCAGGCCGTAAAAGAATATCTGCAGCAGAAATATCCTGGTAAGCATCGTGCCCGCATTGCGAAACTGGATGACGTCGATGCCGGCGCTGGGGTGCAAGGAAAAGAGGTGAAATATCTGCGGCGCGGCGAGAATTGCCAGCCCGGTGCAAACAACGAGCGCCACGAGCGTGACTCCAAAAATCGCCTCAGTGGCGCTGTGATCGGCGCTGTGATCGGCGCTGTGATCGGCGCTGTGATCGGCTGAATAGCGAGTGAACAGTGGCACAAGACTGGCCGAGAGCACGCCGCCGATAAATAATTCGTAGATCGCGTTGGGGGCATTGTTGGCAACGTCGAAGGCATCGGCGAGCGCGGTCTGGCCGACGATCACGCCGAAAATGATGATGCGGG
>JAYTUM010000173.1:0-1492 GCA_043744575.1 Acidimicrobiales bacterium
TCGGCGCATGACAGACAATTGTGCACGATTTCGCCACAACCTGCCAAGTGCGCCACTGCGCGCCGGCTGCTCGATGAACACATACGAGATCTCGTTCACGGCGACGGTAACTGCCATCGCCACTGCGAGCGCGTCGACAGAATCACGGGCGCCGAACAACACGAAAATCGGCCAGTGCCAGAGGTACAAGCCGTACGAGCGGCGGCCGATCTCGACGACTAGCGGAATCGAAAAGATGCGCTTGAAAAAGGTCGGCGTGGGGTGCACGACAGTGGCGATCAAAACACACGAGGCGATCGTCGCCGCCGCGAGGCCTCCGCGGTACAGGCGCGCGTCGTCAACGCTGATTAACGTGGCTACCAAACCGAGCGTGGAAATCGCGGCTAGAGACACCACCTCGGCAATCAAGCGCACCGCAGCACTAAACGGCTTGGCCGAAAATGGGCGCCAGAAAAATGCGAGCCCGGCGCCGCAGAGCAGGCCCGTAGAGCGCGTCAGCGTGCTTAGGTACAAAAAGTTCGTGCGCGTCTCGTCGTCGGCACGGTACGCCAGCGCCGTGCCCGTCATAATTACCAACGCCAGCATCACAACTACAACACCAGAGATACGCAATCGCAATTTTTTGCGGTTCAAGACCGCGCCAAAGACGACCGGCCACAATAGGTACCACTGCTCTTCGACGCTCAGCGACCACAGGTGGCGCAAGATCGGCGGATGAGCCGGCGCAAAGTACGGCACTGTGACAAAAAATATTTGCCACCAGTTAGAAAAATAGAGCAGTGCGCCGGCGACGTCGCGACGAAACGCCGGCGCAAACTCGGGCTTGACGAACGCCACAGCAATCGCGGTCGCCAGCAGCATCGCGCCAAGCGCTGGCAGCAGCCGCCGCGCGCGGCGCAACCAGAACTGCCGGAGACCGATTTTACCGGTGCCAACGCGCTCGCCGATTAGCAACGCCGTGATCAGGTATCCGCTGACGACAAAGAAGACCTCAACGCCGATAAAACCGCCGGGCAGCCATGCCAGGTTGGCGTGATAAAAAATCACCGCAATCACGCTGAGCGCGCGCAGGCCGTCGAGCGCGGGCTGGTAACCCATCGGTCGTCGTTCTGAGGTCACAACTTTCGGCGCGCAACGAGAACCGCGGCTACGCACAACATTGCCCCCAATGTGTACGGTGCGCCGATGCCGATGCCGTCAAAGGCCAAACCCGCGAGCGGCGGGCCGACAACCCGCGCGAGCGCCGATGCCGACTGTTGCATACCAAGAATCTCGCCGCGACGACTCTCGTCGGCGCTGTTGGCAACAAGCGCTGTTAATGAAGGCGCGGCGATGCCCGCGCCGATCACCATAAGTACGAGAGAGAACCCGAGCGCCAACCATACCGTTGATGCGCCAAGCCCAAGCAACCCCGCCGCCACCAGCGACTGACCAACAATGACGAGGCGGGTCGAACCAAAACGCTTTGTTAGCGGAGCAATCAAGGCCCCCT
>JAYTUM010000174.1:0-5695 GCA_043744575.1 Acidimicrobiales bacterium
TAAACTTTAAGACCACGTCGGAGTGGCGAAATTGGCAGACGCACCAGCTTGAGGGGCTGGCGCTCGAAAGGGCGTAGGGGTTCAAGTCCCCTCTTCGACACCATCAGTTACAATTCGCCTGCCTTCGTAGCCTTGCCCGCAGAGGAGCGTGTCGCCCTGCAGCGCAAAACCCTGAGGGTGCTGGTCGCCGGACAGATCGCAGGTTCCGCCTCGCTGGCTGCGGCAGTAACCGTTGGCGCTTTCGTGATCCAAGACATCTTGGGCAAGGACACCCCCTGGCTTGGCATCGCTTCGGCGACTGTAACAATGGGCACCGCCTTCATGGCCCAAGTGCTCTCGCGAGTGATGGGTCGCCACGGCCGTCGCGGCGGTCTTCAGGTCGGTTACGCGCTGGCAATTATTGGCGGATTCATCGCGGGTTTTGGCGTCGAGCATCGCTCGCTGTGGATATTCCTATGTGGCCTATTTCTCTTTGGCAACGGCCAAGCCGCAAACTTACTTTCACGCTACGCCGCCACCGACCTGGCCTTGCCAAACGAACGCGGCGCGGCGATGAGCAAGATCCTCTTTGCGTCCACCTTCGGCGCCGTATTCGGTCCGATCTTGATAACCCCGGCCGAACACTTTGGCGAGCTGTGGTTCGGCTGGAGCAAGTACACGGGTCCGTGGATTTTTGCCGCCACGTTTCTCTCGCTGTCGTTTCTGAACGCGACGATTCGCCTTCGCCCAGACCCACTCGAGGCGAGCGGTGGTCTCAACAGCCAGACGGCAGCGGGATTCGTAAGACCAAGAATGAGCGCAATCATCGGAGTTATCAAGAATTCTCCCGACGCGCGTCTCGCTCTGATGGCAATGGTCATTTCGCAGGCGACGATGGTGGCGGTGATGACGATGACGCCGGTGCATTTAAAGTCACACGGGCACGAATCGATCAGCGCATATGTAATCTCGCTGCACATCGCGGGGATGTATGCGTTCAGCCCTCTGGTTGGCAGGTTCAGCGACGCCAAGGGTCGATTGCCGACGATCACGATCGGTGCGGTACTGCTAATTCTGGCGACGCTGATGTCGGCCCTCGCTGGCGACCAGGCGGGTTTGCTATTTCCTTCGCTGTGGCTGCTCGGTATGGGCTGGAGTTTTGGCCTAATCGGCGGTTCGAGTCTTCTCGTCGATTCGGTTTCGGGCGAGCAGCGGGTGCAAGTGCAGGGGACGGCCGACCTGCTGATGAGTTTTTTCGGTGGTCTGGCCGGGTTTTCAAGTGGCTTCATACGCAAGTCGGTTGGGTATTCGATGCTCGGCAATGGCGCGGCACTTCTCGCTGCCTTGCTTCTCGTTGGCGTCCTTGCGAGGCAAGTCAACACGAGGTCCACACCTACAATTAGCGCGTGAGTTTGTTTGTTCGACCCGAGAAGACGTTCATTGAGGCATCGGAGATTAACAAACAGCAACTGAAACTCGCGGTAATCGGGCTGATTGTCGGCCTCTTTTTGGCAGGCCTCGACGGCAGCATCGTCGCAGTGGCGATGCCAACGATTGCGGGCAAGCTCGGCGGCTTCAGCAAATTGGCGTGGGTAACCACGGCATACATAGTCACGACCGCAATTGCCACGCCGCTGCTCGGCAAGCTCAGCGATATTTTCGGCCGTCGGCGCATCTATCTGATCTCGATCTACATCTTCCTCGCCAGTTCACTGCTGTGCGGTCTCGCCCAGAACATGGAGCAGCTGATCCTGTTTCGTGCACTGCAAGGGATCGGCGGCGGGGGCATCGGGGCTATCACCTTCGCCATCATCGCCGAACTCGTGTCGCCACGGGACCGCGGCAAGTACATGGGGCTCTTCACTAGCGTCTACGCCATCTCCGGCGTCGCCGGACCTCTGCTCGGTGGTTGGATGGTCGAGCACTTGTCGTGGCGCTGGATATTTTTTGTCAACCTCCCGATCGGTTTCGTTGCCGTAATGATTATCACTTCGGTGCTGAACATCAATTTTCACACGATCAAAGCCAAGGTCGACATCAAGGGCGCGATCTATTTGTCGCTGACAATATTCGCCCTGTTCATGGCGCTCGAATTGGGTCGCACCAGTGGCTGGACTTCTGCAGAGGTCGTCTCGTTGTTTGCTTTCACGATCGTACTTTTGGTGCTGTTCGTTCGACAAGAAGAACGAGTGGAAGAGCCGATGGTGCCCTTGAGACTACTTAACGACGAGGTGGTGCGGACCTGCTCAATCATCTCCTTTCTGGCTGGCACAACGATGTTCGGATTCGGACTGTACTTTTCCATATTTTTCCAGGATGTCTTGTTTGTAGCACCGGCGTCGGCGGGACTGAAAACCCTGCCGATCATCAGCGGAATCTTGTTGTCGTCGATGGTCGTCGGGCGGGCCATTTCACGCACGGGCAAGTACGTCACGTATCCAAGAATTGGAGCGGCCGTTCTCGTCGGCGGGATAGTGGTCGCGGCGCTATCGCTTTCGCCGACTTCGCCATTTACGATTCTGGCGCTATCAATGTTTCTTATGGGTTTCGGGATGGGATCCATCTTTCCGACTCTCAGTATCGCTTCGCAAAACGCGGTCGAGATTCGCGACCTCGGCATTACAACTGCCCTAATTACGTTCTTTCGAACCCTCGGGTACGCGATTGCGCTCGCGCTATACAGCACGATTTTCAACTCCGTAGTCGCCGACCGATTGGCAACGAAGCTGCCAAATGGCGCGGACGGCACGACAGACCTGCTAAAAATGATCGGTACCCCTACAAAAATCGAGGCGTCTGCGCCGTTGGTTCGCGACGCGATTACATCGTCGATCACCGACGGGATCGTACGGATCTTTTGGATAGCGCTACCCTTTGGCGCGCTGGCATTTTTGATGGCCTTCAGGCTGCAAGCCCGCGAACTTAGTAAGACTGTCGTGGCGACCCCGATTGTCGATTAGTCACTAGCGCTTAGTCTTGACCCATGACCGCGCGCTGGAAGAACTGGTCAGGAAATCAAGTATCGAACGGTTTGGCGCTGCACAAGCCATCAATAGAGTCCGAGATTGTCGCCATCGTCGATTTTGCCCGCGCGGCGAATCAACGCGTCAAAGTGGTTGGCCACGGGCACAGTTTCACCGACATCGCTGTCACCGATGGCCACATCGTCAGCCTCGACAACTACAATCGCGTGCTTAAAGTTGATCCAGGTGCCTTAGAAGTGACCGTCGAATCGGGAATTCAGTTGCTCGAACTCAACGAACAGCTCGATGCCCTCGGCTACGCGATGCCGAACCTCGGCGACATTGCCTATCAATCCGTAGCGGGGGCGAGCTCGACTTCGACCCATGGCACGGGAATACGAATGCAGGGATTGGCGGCTCAAATTGCGGCCATGACGCTCATCACTGCCGACGGAAAAGTTATGGCATGTTCGCCGACCGATAACGCTGACGTCTTTCACGTCGCCAGGGTAGGTCTCGGCGCGCTCGGGATTGTCAGCACGGTGACGCTCAAGGTCGTGCCTGCCTTCAACTTGCACGCAATTGAAGAGCCGATGCGTCTAGATCATGTGCTTGAGAACATCGACAAATACATCGCCGAAAACGATTTCTTTGAGTTCTTCTGGGTGCCACATACCGGTTGGGCTCTTACGAAGCGCAACAACGCGACAAATCGTCAACCAGACCCCGCCCGACGCATTGAGACATGGTGGAACAAGACAGTGATGGAGAATTACGCCTTCGGCTTAGTCTGCGCGCTGGGACGAATGGCGCCGAAGTTAATCCCCAGACTGGCCAAGGCGCTGCCCAGCAGCGGCCGCGCCGAGTACGTCAACAAGAGTTACAAGATCTTCACCAGCAAGCGCATCGTCAAGTTTTACGAGATGGAGTACGCAATCCCTCGCCATCACCTGGTCGAAGCCTTGACTCGGGTCGTCAAAATGGTCGACGAACGTGGCTTCATGCTGAACTTCCCGGTTGAGGTTCGTTTCACCGCGGCAGACGACATCCCGCTGTCAACATCGAGCAGTCGCGACAGCGCCTACATTGCCGTGCACATTTACAAGGGCATGAGTTACAAGCCATACTTCGAAGCGGTCGAGGCAATCATGAACGACTACGAGGGCAGACCGCACTGGGGGAAACTTCACTTTCAAAGTCTCGAAACACTTTCGTCGCGGTATCCTGAATACAAGCGTTTTGCTGACGTTAGGAACCGTCTCGATCCTGAGGGTGTGTTCACCAACGACTATTTACGTCGCGTACTGGGTACTTGACCGCAGTACATACCCAGGAGGACGAAGTGTCTAAAACTTTTATTGGCTTAGGTGTGCCCGAGCGCGTGGCCGCAGGCCTAGCAAAACGTGGCATCGATAAGCCCTTTCCAGTGCAATCAGCAACATTGCCTGATGCGCTAGCAGGGCACGACATATGCGGCCGCGCCCCAACTGGATCGGGCAAGACCTTGGCCTTCGGCCTGGCGCTGGCCCTTCGGCTCAAGCGCGGCAAGCCAGGCAGGCCGACGGGTCTGGTACTGGTGCCGACGCGCGAGTTGGCGTCGCAGGTGGCACTTGAAATTTCTTTGCTCACAGCCGGTTCCGACCTTCGCGTCGCCGCGGTCTACGGCGGCGCCGGTTACGGCCCGCAGGTTAAGGCGGCACGAGCGGCGAGCATCGTGGTCGCCACCCCTGGTCGCCTCGAAGACTTGATCGATCGCCGTGACTTGAATCTCGGCGACGTTTCGATGGCTGTGCTCGACGAGGCAGACCGCATGGCGGACATGGGCTTCATGCCCGCCGTCAAGCGAATCATGGCGATGATCCCGAAGAATCGCCAGACGATGTTGTTCTCGGCAACTCTCGACGGCGACGTCAATACGGTCATTCGCGATTATCAGAACAACCCCAAGCGCCACGAGATCGCCGCCAAGGAGGGCGCTGCCGACATCGATCACTATTTCTGGAACGTCAACCGGGACACCAAGGTCGACACGGTCGCCGACATCGCCGTGCACTTTAAGCGCGTGATCTTATTCTGTCGCACCAAGCACGGTTGCGATCGTGTGGCGCGCCAACTCGAAGACCTCGGCGTACGCAGCTGCATCATCCATGGTAATCGCAGCCAGGCTCAGCGCGAGCGGGCTCTCGAGCAGTTTCGCGCTGGCCGCTCCACTGTGATGGTCGCTACCGACGTCGCCGCGCGCGGTATTCATATCGACGCCGTGCCCGTCGTCGTACACTTCGACCCCCCGGAGGATCCGAAAGATTACATTCACCGCTCCGGTCGAACTGGCCGTGCTGGCTTGAAGGGCGTGGTCATCTCGCTTGTCGACAAGGGTCAACGCCGCGACGTCAGCAGTCTGACGCGCAAGATGCCGTTCGCCGTCGAGTTCGTCGACCCCGTGATGCCAGAGATGCCATCAGAGAAAAAGATTGTGCGTCCTGGCGTTGTCGGTGGCGTGCACTCGTCAATTCTTGACAGGGATGCTCTCGCCGTAGGTTAGGGTTTCGAGATTATATGACGCTTGAAGTTGCCATTCTTGATGTTGTTTCAGGAAAAGAAGTTGAGTTTGAGGAGGCATTTCAACGGGCCTCAATTATTATTTCTGAAATGCCAGGCTATATTTCGCATCAGCTTCAAAACTGCGTCGAAAATCGCAACCGTTATATCTTGCTAGTTGATTGGGAATCGCTTGAGGCACATACGGTGGGCTT
>JAYTUM010000175.1:0-1487 GCA_043744575.1 Acidimicrobiales bacterium
ATGTCCGCGCGCACTGCGAACATTCAAAAAGAATTGGACGGCGCAGCCAGTGCCCGATCGACTTCCGAAAGCGAAGCAGTAGGCATTCGCGCCGCACTGGGCGACGTTGCCGCCGAGCGCACCCGCTTGTTGGCCGAGGCCGCCACGCAGGCAGCCGCGTTACTCCTAGACGGCCGCGACCGAATCAACACAGAAATCGCTGAGCTCGAAGCCAAAGCCGTTGCCGACCTTGCCGCGGCACGCGGTCGCGGCACCGCCGAACTGCGCTCCGAGATCGCGATGTTGGCTTCGTTGGCGACGCCAGTCGTCGTGCAGGCGACACTCACCGACCAAACCAAGCAAGAACTAATAGAGGCATTTATCACGAGCGTGGGGGCAGGCAGATGAGTAACGCAAGTATTGAGGCCTACGCCCGCGCCTTGTTCGAAATCGCCCAAGCCGAAGGCAACATCGACGCCGTTGAGAACGAGTTATTTCGCATGGCACGTGCGTTCGAGAGCAACGAGCAACTGCGCAGCACACTCACCGATGCCACGATTCCTGCCGATCGCCGCCAGGGAGTTGTCGAGCAATTGCTCGGCGGCAAGGCCAGCAACACCACGACGCAGTTGGTATCTCTCGTGGTCGGTAGCGGACGCTCGAAAGATTTACCCGCCATCATCGACACGCTTGTTAAGCGCGCCTCGAGCGAAAAGAAACTCGAAGTAGCAGAAGTGCGCAGCGCAATCGCGCTCAGCGTTGATCAAGAGAAGCGTCTGTCTGCTGCGCTGACGAAGGCAACCGGCAAGCAAGTGAATCTCAAGGTGGTTATTGATCCAACCGTGATGGGTGGATTAGTTGCGACCGTTGGTGACGAAGTCATCGACGACACCGTGCGTACCCGTCTCGAACAACTGAAGTCGCGAATCTGAAAGGACCATCAACATGGCTGAAATGACACTCTCCGCTGGCGATATCGCAGCAGCAATCACGAAAGGACTCGAGGGCTACAAGCCATCAGTCGAGGCGCGCACGGTTGGCCGCGTCACCGAGGTCGGTGACGGTATTGCCCGCGTTAGCGGCCTGCCAGACTGCGCAGTGAACGAGTTGCTTGAGTTCGCCGACGGCACCGTCGGCTTGGCTCTTAACTTGGACGAAGACTCGATCGGCGCCGTAGTTCTAGGTGAGGCCGAAGGCATAGAAGAAGGGCAACCAGTTAAGGCCACGGGCAGGATCTTGTCGGTGCCGGTTGGCGACGCCATGTTGGGCCGCGTAGTTAATGCTCTCGGCCACGCCATTGACGGCAAGGGCGAGATCGTCGGATCGATTTCGCGCCGCGTCGAAGTGCAGGCACCTGGCATCATGGGCCGCAAGCCAGTACACGAGCCACTGCAAACCGGCATCAAAGCCATCGACGCGATGACACCAATCGGCCGCGGCCAACGCGAACTAATCATCGGCGACCGCAAGACTGGCAAGACCACGATCGCGATCGACACGATCATCAA
>JAYTUM010000176.1:0-21896 GCA_043744575.1 Acidimicrobiales bacterium
TCCGGACGTGTTTAGCGAATTCAGGTTTGGCAGCGGCGAGCAAGCCGTGAGCACGACGATGGGCTTCACAAGACTTTTGCGTAACCTCGCGCGCGACAAGTCTTTCGGCGAGCGCGTCGTGCCGATCATCCCCGACGAGGCCCGCACCTTTGGAATGGACTCGCTATTTCGCGAACTGAAGATTTATGCCCCGCAGGGGCAGAAGTACGAGCCCGTCGACCACGCGCTGTTGCTTAGTTACGCCGAGTCGATATCGGGTCAGATTCTCGAAGAGGGCATCACCGAGGCCGGAAGCATGGCCAGTTTCATTGCCGCCGGCACAAGTTACGCCACCCGCGGCGTGGCGATGGTGCCGTTCTATACGTTCTATTCGATGTTCGGCTTTCAGCGTGTCGGCGACTTGATATGGCAGGCCGCAGATGCGCGCACGCGCGGCTTCTTGTTGGGCGCGACCGCAGGGCGCACCACGCTGATGGGCGAAGGCTTACAACATCAAGATGGCCATAGCTTGCTGCTCGCAAGCACAGTGCCAGCCTGTCAGGCGTACGACCCGTCGTTCGCCTACGAAGTCGCTTCGATCGTGCGCCAGGGCATCAACAAAATGTACGGCGACAAACCGGAAGACATTTTCTATTACATCGCTCTCTACAACGAAAATTATTTGATGCCGGCGCAGAGCGACGCGGCGACGCTCGATGCAGAGATTTTACAGGGGCTTTACAAATGGCGCGAAGCCCAGGGAGGCAAGCACCGCGCGACGATCTTGTTCTCGGGCTCGGCTCACGGCGCGGCCCAACATGCCGCTGTCGAGTTACTCGAGCGCTACGATGTCGGCGCAGATTTGTGGTCCGCCACCTCATACAAGGCCGTGCGCGAAGAGGCGCTCGAAGTCGAACGCTGGAATCGGTTGCATCCCGGCGCTTCGCCGCGCCAAGCGCTCGTCGCTCGCCTGCTCGACGGCGGCAGCGGCCCAATCGTCGCGGTAACAGACTTCATGCGCATGGTGCCAGAGCAGATTGCCAGGTTTATCCCTCGCCGCAAGTTCACGCCACTTGGCACCGACGGTATGGGGCGCAGCGACACCCGCGAAGCCTTGCGCCACCACTTCGAGGTCGACGCCGGGCACATCGTCTTGACCGTGCTCCACGAGCTAAGCCTGACAGGCGCAATCAGCACCGACGCCGTGCAAAAGGCCATTGTGCATTACGGGATAAACCCAGAAACCACTAATCCGCTCAACGCGTAAGCAATACTGAATGCCATGAAAGCTACGAGTGGCACTACAGCGCCTGACCTCTACATCACTGGCATCCCCCGAGCCGACGCGCTGCTGAACAGCGACGGCACCGCGCTTCTGATAGGAATGTTGCTCGATCAGCAAGTGCCAATGGTGTGGGCGTTCACGGGTCCCTACACAATTCGCGAACGACTCGGTCATGTCGACGCCAAGAAGATTGCGGCGATGGATGTTGAGAATTTCGTGACGGTCTGCCGCGTCAAGCCAGCGATTCACAGGTTTCCAGACTCGATGGCTCGGCGAATTCACGGCCTGTGCACGATTATCGCCGAAAAGTACAAGGGAAAGGGCGCCAACATTTGGAACGGCGTCGACGAAGCCGAAGAACTTTTTACGCGGCTTCGTGTGCTACCTGGTTACGGCGAAGAGAAGGCGCAGATTTTTATCGCCTTGCTCGGCAAGCGAATTGGAGTGCGACCGAAGGAGTGGAAAAAATTCGCTGGCCCGTTTAGCGACTCCCAGCCTCGGACGGTCGCCGACATCACCTCGGCGGAGACTTTATTAAAGGTGCGTGGGTTTAAAAAGATGCAGAAACTAGCCGACGTCGACAAGCAAGACCGGCCCAAGAAACCGAACCACAAAGCGGATCTCAAGCAGCGTCATTAGCCTGAACCTATGACTGTTCTCGTCACAGGTGGAGCCGGATACATCGGCTCGCACACCGTGCGTCAATTGATCGCCCAAAATCGCGACGTGGTCGTGCTCGATTCGCTCGAATACGGTGACAAGAGCCGCGTCGCCGACGTGCCCCTCGTTGTCGCCGACATTGCCGACCGCCGCGCGATCGAGAAAACTTGCCGCAAATACGAGGTGACCGAAGTCGTGCATTTTGCGGCCTACAAGGCCGTCGGCGAATCGATGCAGCAACCTCTGCGCTATTACAGCAACAATGTCGCCAACTCAATCTCGATGGTCCGTACGCTGCTCTCTAATGGCGTCGATCGCATTGTCTTTTCATCCTCGGCTGGCGTGTACGGCAACCCCGACAAAACGCCGATCGCAGAAAACGCGGCGCTGCGACCAGAGAGCGTCTACGCCGAGACCAAAGCGATCGTCGAGAAGTTTCTGTTCTCGTGCCAGTCAATCGGCTTGCGTTCGGTGAGCCTGCGATATTTCAATGCTGCCGGCGCGAGTTCAGATGCCAGCATCGGCGAAGACTGGTCGATGTCGCAAAACCTGATACCGCTCGCGATGAAGGCAGCGCTCGGCTTTAGCGGAAGTCTTTCGGTATTCGGCAACGACTACCCCACCAAAGACGGCACCTGCGTGCGCGACTACATCCACGTCGAAGACCTCGCGTTCGCCCACATCAAGGCACTCGATTACCTATCTAAGGGTGGGGCTTCGATGGCCTGCAACGTCGGAACAGGAAACGGCAATTCGGTGCTCGATGTGATCGCGATGGCAGAGCAGGTCAGCGGCCGCAAGGTGCCACACACAATTGTTGGCCGCCGCGCCGGCGACCCAGCCGTAAGTTACGCCGACGCAACCTTAATTCGCTCGGTTCTAGGTTGGAAGGCGACGCACGATCTGCAGAGCATCATCACCAGTGCCTGGAACTGGCACAGCAAGGCGAATACAGGGCTGTAAGAGATTTACATCGGAACGAAACGCTCAAGTTGCTTGGAGGATCTAGATCGCTGGAAGTGTGACTACGACGGTGGTACCAGTGATGGTGGGGACGATTTCAATATGCCCGTGATGCGCCACGACGAGTTGGCTGGCAACTGCGAGTCCGATACCGCTACCCGCCGTGATGCGAGCGCTATCAGATCGGTAGAATCGTTCGAAAACGTGCGGCCGATCTTTGGCATCGATTCCAGGTCCATCGTCGGCGACTGTCAGAATCGCGCTTCGCTGATCAATACTCTGCCGCACATCGATGACTAGGTGTCCACCTGGCGCGGTGAACTTGATGGCGTTGGCGAGCAAGTTAGTAATGACTTGACCGAGACGAATGGGGTCTCCATCGACCGAAACTGTCTGGAGATGCCGTCGGAGTTGGTGCTGGTGCGCATCGATCATCAGACTCATCGAGTCCGCGACATCGGCGGCAATAGATGCGAGCTCGCAGCGTTCGAGTCGAATGGCATGCTCTGTCGTGGCCGCATCGGCATCGGCGAGAGTGCCAAGGTCGTCAACAAGTCGACGGAGCCGAAGTACATCGTCGTGAATTTGCACGAATCGTTCGAGCGTTGGCTCGGTGATGCCATCGATTACTTCTTCGCAATTTCCCTGCAAAAGAGTGAGTGGGGTACGAAGTTCGTGGGCGATATCGGCGGTGAGGTTTCGTCGCGCGGTCTCATTGGCGTTGAGTCGCTCGGCCATGCCGTCGAAGGTCGCCGCGAGAATGCCGATCTCTCCCGGCGCATCGTGGTTACCAACTCGGGTGGTCGAGTCGCCATCACCAAGTCGATTGGCGGCGTCAGTGACACGACGCAGTGGTCGAACAATTCGGCGGGAAAGTGGAATGGCAACAGCAACTGCGACGAGCGCCGCGAGCAAAGCCCCGATTAGCACCGTGCCACGCAGGGCATCTCGTACATGCACCTCGGCCTGTGCCAGTTCGCTGCTCGTGAACATCACGACCGCCGTGCCGACGGTTCTCCCATCGATGATGATCGGGGCACGACGTTGCGGTCCATGGCTTGTGGTTTCGATGTCGAGCATGTCGCCAATCGAACTTCGCAGCTTGAGAACTTGACCGTTGGCGTCGAGCACGATAATTCCGGCGCCTGCTTGAACCGCAAGCATTTTCGCTGGATGAGAGTCGACATTCTGCCAGCCTCCGTTTTGCTGATAGGCAAGCGTAAAAGTTTGAGCGATCGCATTCGCGGTGGCCTGTTGACGTTCGCCCGCAAGTTGACCAACAGTGTGCTTGGTTCGCCACATTGTGAGCCCAGCTAATACGAACACAGCGGCAACCGCGACGGAGACGAATCCGGCGACAAGACGGAACCCGAGCGAGCTGCGCACCTTAACGCCGTGGCGTTCAGTGGTCACGGTCAATCCCCAGGCGATATCCGACACCGCTGACAGTCTGCACGACTAAGGGGCAAGCAGGGTCGATTTCAATTTTTCGACGGAGGTTCTTCACATGCGAATCAACGGTACGTTCGTACCCTTCGAACTCGTACCCGCGAACTCGATTGATCAATTCGTAGCGGGAACACACTCGGCCTGGCTGTGCGGCGAGCGCAAGCAGCACACCCCACTCAGTCGGAGTCAGGTCGACTGGTTGCCCATTCGCATTCACATGGTGCTCGGATTCGTCAACGACCAATGTTCCGTCGCCGTACGACTTTGTCGACTCTGGTGTGCTCTGGATGCGACCGCGGCGCAAAATCGCACCAACTCGAAGTACGAGTTCACGAGGACTAAATGGCTTGGTCACATAGTCGTCCGCGCCGACTTCAAGGCCGTGAACGCGGTCGCGCTCCCCCACCTTCGCCGTGAGCATCAAGATCGGCACATCGCCGAGACGACGGATCTCGCCAGCCACTTCCTCGCCAGATATGTCGGGAAGTCGTAAATCAAGCACCACTAAATCCACCACGGTGCGCGAGATAGTTTCGAGAGCCTCTGCGCCGCTACCAGCAGTTAGCACCTGATGCCCTTCGCGTTCCAAATAGCGCCGAACGAGTTCGCGAATGCGAATCTCGTCATCCACCACCAACACGACGGTCATCTCAACTCCTTGGATCGCTTAGTGCGACGGTAAAACGAATACTCAGGCTCGATAGGACAATACCGTCGCCATCCCGGTCGCAAGATGGTATGTGTTGTGACAGTGCAGCATCCACTGGCCTGGATTATCGGCTTCTATGTCGAATTCGATTGACGACATCGGCATTACATTGACCGTATCCTTTCGGGCGCTGCCCTCCCCGACGAGTTGGAACGTGTGACCGTGAAGATGAATCGGATGGAACATCATTGTGTCGTTCACAACCCTAAGACGAAGTCGTTCGCCCTGTCGGACGATGATTGGTGCGGAGTCGGGGAAGCTCACCCCGTTCAAACCGTGGACATACCCCGAACTCTTCGAAGTCAACGAGATCACCTCGCTTCGATCGGGCGACCTCATCGGCAGGCGAACCGCTTCCGTCGCCGAAAGATCGCCGTATGCGACAGTCCGACCATTAAGTTCGGCGGGACGCGATCCAACATCTGGCGCGGTCGCAGCGCTTACAGTTCGAAGCACCGCCTCGGCGGCCGGATCCCTTTTACCTTCCGGAACGGCGACGATTGGGAAAGCCCCCGACCCGACCTTAACTATTGCGTCGTAGCGCTCACCCATCCCTAAAACCACACTGTCAACTTCGACTGGCGTGACTGGGAACCCGTCGGCATGGGTGATCGTCAAGCGGTGCCCACCCAAGACAACACGATAGGCGGTATCCGATCCAGCATTAATTAGCCGCAACCGCACTAGCTGCCCTGGCTTGGCGAAAATCGTTTCGCGCTCGGACGGCGCTCGCCCGTTGATCACATGCAACGGATAGGCGACATCACCAGTGAAGCCACTCATCATTGAATTCATTCCACCCATGGTTGTGTTCCCGGGGCCCATATTCATGTTGCCGCCACCCATGTTCGACATGTCATGTCCGCCGCTACTTCCGCGCTGTAACTCGTCCAGCACTTGCTCTTGAGTGCGGCCGTAGCCATCGAGCCAGTCGTCCAACATCAGTGTCACGTCTGTATCGAATGCGACTGGGTCATTCGTGTCCTCCACAATCAGCGGTGCATAGAGGCCCCTGTCCAGTTCAAGACCCATGTGCGGATGAAACCAATGAGTGCCGGCATCAGGGACCGTAAACCGGTATGTGAATGTGCTACCTGCATCGACGGCGGCCTGAGTCAGATCGTGCACACCGTCCATGTCGTTGCGGAGCGCAATACCATGCCAGTGCAGGGTGTTGGCCGACGACACGTTGTTTACGAATTTGGCCTCAATCAAATCGCCAACTTTGGCCCGGATCCCGCCCATCCCTGGGCGTTCACCGAACGCCCAAGTTGACACCTCGCGTCCGCCGATTCCGACCGTTATTGGCGACGCGATGATGGTCGCCGCCACGGTAGACGCATTCGCATTGCGCCGCAATGCATCGCGACTCTCCACTGCCAGATCGGTGGATCCAATTAATGACTTATCCCTTGATGAGCCAGTCGATCCACATGCGGCAAGAAAGAAAACGCTGCCACCGGCAATTAGTAGCTCACGTCGTGACAACACTTTCGTAATATCGTTTGGCTTGCCCATCTATTCGACCTTCTTTCTGATCTACTCGTTTCACGTGACCAAACATGTTGCCGTGGCGATGTGGAGATTTAGTGGAGATGACATGGAGGTGGTCTGGTGTTCCAACAGTGCCTGGCCTCCAAGGAAATTTGTGGTGGTACGGTTGAATTTAGAGAACTATCAGGAGGTGCGTTATGTGGAACGGAAATTGGGACAACGGCATGGGTGGCGGATTCTGGGGATGGTTCCTGATGCTTACAATGATGATTGCGTTTTGGGGAGGGGTCATCTGGTTAGTCGTCACACTCGTTCGACGTCCTAACAACACATTACCTGCAACCGCGCTGTTAGCCCCAAAGTACATCGCCAGCAAAACCGCCAGAGAAATACTCGATAGTCGACTGGCGAGCGGAGATATCGAACTCGAAGACTACCGTCAACGCCTTCTCGAACTCCGAAGTTCATAGCGCAACGAATATAAAGATGATCCCTCGGCGCCGCAAATTATTGATTCTCGGAGTGGTTGCTGCAATAGTTGTTGCTATCGGCAGTGCTGCACTCATCAACAAATCTAGTGACGATAGCGCAAGTGAGCCTGATGCGGTTTCGTCGCTCGAATTGTCACTCGGCGAAGGCAGCACTACCGCTTCGTGCATACCGTTCGATGTCGCCGTCCTAGCCGAAATGTCCCCAGCGTTCGCCGCTTCCGTCACATCTGTCAAAGGCGACACCGTGACGCTCGCTATCGACCGCTGGTACACAGGCGGCGAAGCAAGCACCGTTGTGCTCCAAGCGCCTTCCGGTATGGAGGCGCTAATTGATGGTTTCGACTTCAAAGTCGACCTGCAATACCTCATCACCGCCACGCAGGGAAACGTGAATTTTTGTGGCTACAGCGGCATAGCTACCCCAGAACTAAGCGCGGCGTTTGAGGCAGCCTTCGGGAGCTGAGCAGAAGAAGATCAAAGAAAGGATTGCCCACGGGTCGTTCGGCATCTGAACGACTCTCGCCACGAAAATCGACGGCGTCAAAAACTAAGCGCCGATGCGCTGGCGATCGAGCCAGCCCAAGAGCATCGCCATCGCCCTCGGATCGTGGCGCAAGCGGTGACCGGCACCAGCGATAATTTGCAACTCGGCCGCTCCGTGGGCCTGAGCCAACACGCGCGAGTCTGCGGTCGGGACAATATCGTCATCCGTGCCGTGCATTAATAACAACGGTCGCGGCGCGACTCGCTTGGCGGCCTCAGTGGGTCGAAAGCGTCGCAACTCGCGCGCCCACTCGTCTGGCGATGGCGGGAAGCCTGGACGATGAATTGTGCCGATCTCGCGGGAGTGTTCGAGAAACCTGCGCGGGTGCTCTGCCCAGTCGTCGAAGTCGGCGCGCGCACCAAGTAAAGCGCAGCCATTTACTCGCGGATCGTCGGCGGCGACGCACAGAGCAAGCGATCCGCCAGTGTTATTGCCGACCAACCAAATGCCGCTCGGCGATGTTTCGGCCACAACATGACTGATGGCCGCGCGCAGGTCGTCGACCCAGCCCTGCATCGAGAAGTCGCCCTCGCTAGTGGCGCAACCGCGAAATGTGAAGGTCATCGCTACCCAACCGAGTTCGTGGGCGACGCGATCGCACAACTCGGGGAAGGTTCCTGCCGATTGGCGAGCGTCGATGCCGCCAGAAGGAAATCCGTGGCACAAAACCATCGCTGGCAGTGCGCCGGCCTTGCCCTGCGGCACGACCAAATATCTGGCGAGGTTTAGTCCGCCCGAGAGAAAACTGCCATTCACCGGCGCGACACGAACTAACTGCGGGGCTTGCGGTGGCGGCGCGATTTACCTACCGAAGCAAGCGTGTACCCGCGATTACGCGCCTCGGGCAATGTGTCAGGGCCGAAGCACGCTCCTACTTCGCTGGCAACGATCTCGTCGATGACCGCGGCATCTGACCAATCGTCGAGGTCATATACCAATTGGGTGCGCTTGTCACCGAGGAAGCGGGTGTGAGCGAATCGCGAAGGTCTTTCCATATCACGAATCTAGTCGTCATCCCCTAGGTTGTGAAGATATGGAAGCCGATCGAATCGATTTTTATTTCGATCCAATGTGCCCCTGGGCGTATCAGACATCAGTCTGGATTCGCGAAGTTCGAAGGCTGACTGGGCTCGAAATCTCGTGGAAATTTTTTAGTCTCGAAGAAATTAATTTGGTTGAGGGCAAGAAGCACCCATGGGAGCGCGATCTATCGTACGGCTGGAGCCCGATGCGCGTCGGCGCATGGCTTCGACGCCAAAACATGGCATGGTGCGACGACTGGTACGAGGCGATTGGCAGAGCATTGCACGTTGAGGCGATTCGGCCATACGACCGCGAGGTCGCGCTCAAATTGCTTGCCGCCATCGGCGCGCCGATAAATGCCTGGGACGATGCACTCGCCGACCCGACAACACACGACGACGTGCGGGCCGATCACGAGCGTGCGGTAAACGAGTACGCGGGATTCGGGGTGCCGATCCTAGTGTTCTCGAATAATCGCGCCGTATTCGGCCCCGTTATCGTGCCCGCGCCGATGGGCGCCGAGGCGTTGCGGTTGTGGGAATTAACGGTTGCCTACAGCTCGTTCGAAGGCCTGTACGAAATCAAGACCCCCAAGTCGAACGCCGACCTCAACAAGATCGGCAAATTTTTCGCCCCGTACCTGAAGGCGCGGCAATGGAAGACCGTACAAAACCCGGCGCCATAATTATTCACCCGACGAGAATTATTTAGAGGCCGAAAAATGATCCCTACAGATTCGATTGACAAACTTGTCGAGACATGGAATTCGCTCAACGAGTTGTGCGAAACACTCAGCGAATCCCAGTGGAAGACCAAGACCGCCTGCCCGGGCTGGTCGGTGCAAGACACGCTTTCGCATCTGGTATCCATCGAAAAAGACAACCGCGGCGATAAGCCGACAGAGCATAGGGCAACGCCGCGCGATTACGTCAAAAACAAGATCGGCGAATATAACGAGCACGAGGTTGACTCTCGACGCAACTTGACTGGGGCGCAGGTTTTCGCTGAATGGAAGGAGGTTACCGAAACTCGCACCAAACAACTTCTTGAAGCCGACGACGCCTACTTTGACACACCGGTAATGATGCCGACAGGTCTTGGCACCGTCGGTGACTTCATGAGCATTCGAGTGCTCGACTGCTGGGTGCACGAGCAAGACATTCGTCGCGCGCTAAATCTTCCTGGTCACGAGTCTGGGTCGGCCGCCGAGCACACCATCGATCGGCTAATTCGCACGCTGCCGATCGTTATTGGCAAGCGCGCCGCCACACCCGACGGCGACTCGGTGCGCTTCGTAATCAGCGGCCCCGTGCGACGCGAACTATTCATCACAATAGTTAACGGCCGGGCGGTGTTCGTAGAAAGCGAGCCGGCAAAAATTCGCGCGACATTCACTACAGACAGCAATACCTTTCTAACGCTCGCCACTGGTCGCGGCACTGCGCAAGAAACTTCTGGCAAATGGTCGGGCTCAGGCGACACCGAAATCGCCGAGCGCATTGCACATAATCTGAACATGATGATTTAGCGTTCACCTAATTCATTAGTATTCAGGGCATGACAAACGGCACGATCGTACAAGTTGACGCCGCCGAAGTAACTCGCCGCGAATTTGCTCTAGCCCAACTGGCTCAGCGCGACGCCGACATCGGCGTCATCGCCGAGGCGCGCGTGCTGAGCATCTACGGCCCAGCCACCAGCATGGACGGCTACCACTTTCGCGACAGTTTCGCCAAGAGCGCCCAGGCCAGCCAGCAAATCGACTGGGTGCACCAACCGTGGTTGCGCCCGATTCGCTTCGCCTATAGGCACATGCCCAAGTGGCTGCGTTACATTGTCAAGAAGTTGGCCAGGTGAGCACCTACACGGTTTCAATAGATGCAGAAGTGGCTCTTGCCAAAGACCTGAAGCGCACGCTTAATTCGCTTCAAAGCAGCGAGCCGACGCCGCTACGTCTCGTGATTGCAAATCTGGCACCGCAACTACAGGCTGTTGTAAAAAAATCCAGGCTCGGCTCGCGCAATGTAGAAGTCGCAACTCAATCGCTGCCCGACGATCACATCATCTTCATGCGCTGTGGCGACGCGCTGACACCAAGCACGATCGAATTTCTAAACGAATTCATCGTCAAACACCCCGAGCACGGCATGATTTACGGCGATTCTGTGCACGGATCGTTGAGCAGATGGGACGAACCAACTCAGGTGCGCCGGCCGCAGTGGTCGCCCGAGCGCCTGCGCTCGCATTGTTATGTCGGCGAACTACTTGCTGTGCCAGCCCAATTGGTTGAGCGAGCGGGCGGTCTGGCGGCGTTAGCAACAAAGCACCCCCACGACCGCGCCTTAATCCTCTCCGAATTTATCGCCGCACCAATGCGAATCGCCGAGATTCTCTACTCTTCCGACCAAAGGCACCTGCAGCCAACCTGCTCGGTTGAAGCCGTGCGCGAACACTGCGCGCGAACCGATATTACCGCGGACTTGGTTCTCGATGAATACCTGCCAGTGGTTCGAGTGCGACGCGCGATTTCGACAACCCCGCGCATCAGCGTAATTATCCCGACCCGAGGTACTTCCGAGGTAATTCACGGCGAGCGTAAAGTTCTCGCGGCTCACGCCATCGAAACTCTCATCGCCCGCTCTATTTATACAAACTTCGAGATCGTCGTCGTCTCCGACGAGCAAACGCCGATTGAGGCACGCGACGCAATCGCCAGGGCGGGTGGCGACAAAGTGCGCTTCGTTGAGTTCTCAAAGCCGTTTAACTTTGCCGACAAAATCAACCTCGGCGCAGTGTGTAGCGAATCAGAGTTGTTGCTGTTACTCAACGACGACACCGAGATGATCACGCCCGACGCACTTGAAACAATGATCGGCTTACTCGCAGACCCTGGCGTGGCGATGGTCGGGCCGATGCTCCTGTACGAGGACGGAACGATTCAAAGTGCCGGTCACGTCTTGAATCCGGTGCCGTACGACCTGTACCGCAGTCGGCCGCTCGCACACACTGGCGCGCAGCACATGCTCAGAGTTCAACGCGAGGTCTCGGGCGTAATCGCGGCGTGTGCCTTAATCAAACGCGACGTTTTCATCAAAGCCGGCGGCCTGTGCACGCACTTCCCTAGCAATTACAACGACGTTGACTTTGGACTCAAGTTGCAAGAGCTTGGCTACCGAGTGCTGTTCACCCCGCACGCCCAGTTCTTCCACTTCGAATCTCTAACTCGCTCGCCGAAACTGCAATTATTCGAGGTTGCCAAGATCGGCGCGCGGTGGCGCGACAAGCTCGACGACGACCCGTACTTCAACCCGAAGCTAGAGCGCTACGTTTCGACGTGGAAGCAAAACGTGATTGGTCAAAGGTCGTTGCTCGATGCGTTCGGCCCGACGGCGCCGATCGCATCAAAATAGTTAAAATGCGCGCGCACCACGTGCACAACATCGACATCGTCTAAGACTTCGACCCCGGCTTGCGCCGCCTCACCTAAGAGGTAGGCGGTCAGCGTCTCTTCGCCAACCACGATCGATTGCGATATGTCTTGCGGCCTGTCGATTACATCTAGGGGCTGCAAACCATTCTCCTGCAGCCAAGCCAAATGCAAGTTGAGCAATTTACCCAGCTCTTCCATCGTTAACCGCGCCTGAGTTTCGTCTGGCAACCGCGCAGCCACATATTCGACAGCCTGCTCAGGAATGTAAATCGCTCGCGGGGCGACACCGTCGAGTCGATGCGCCTCACGACCAATCACTCCGGCTGCGATGGCGAACACCAATACCGCCGAGACGATGCTGAAGAAAACTATCAACGCAGGAAACCTGCGAACAGCACGTTGTTAGATGCCGATGCGCTGGGCGAGCAACTCGCGGTGATATGTCGGGTCGCCGAATAGCAACTCGCTCGACTTGGCACGCTTGAAGTACAGGTGCGCCGGGTGCTCCCACGTGAAACCGATACCGCCATGAATCTGAATATTCTCGGCCGCGGCGTGAAAATACGCCTCTGAGCAATACGCCTTGGCGAGCGAAGCCACCGACGGCAGCTCGGCGTTCATTTCGCTCGCACACCACATGCCGTAGTACGCGGCAGACTTCGCCGATTCGACCTCGAGCAACATGTCGGCGCACTTGTGCTTGATCGCCTGGAAGGAACCAATAGGGCGACCGAACTGCACTCGAACCTTGGCGTACTCGACCGCCATGTCGAGAACTTTTTGTGCTCCCCCAACCTGCTCGGCAGCTAGCGAGACAGCTGCGAGGTCGAACACCGTCGACAACACATCCCAGCCCTTACCCTCTATGCCGATCAATTCGCCGACAACATCTTTGAACTCAAGTTTGGCTTGCTTGCGCGTCTGATCCATCGTCGACAACGCGGTGCGGGTAAGACCATCGGCATTGCCGTCGACTGCGAACAGCGATACACCCCTTGTTGTGCGGGCGGCGACGATGACAAGGTTGGCCGTGTGGCCATCGATCACGAACATCTTCGTGCCGTTCAATTTAAAGTCACTGCCCGAGCCCTTGGCCTCCATTGTCACTCCCTTCTCGTCCCACTTGCCCGATGGCTCGGTACTCGCCAGCGTTGCAGTCTTTTCTCCGCTGGCTATTCCTGGCAGGTACTTTGCCATCGCCGCCCTGTCGCCGCTTTGCAAAAGAGTGTTGGCGGCCAACACGACCGTCGAGAAGAACGGCGCGCACAACAGAGCGCGGCCCATTTCTTCGAGAACGACGCCGAGTTCGATCTGGGTGAATCCAGAACCGCCGAACTCTTCCGGAATGATCAGGCCCTGCAGACCCATCTGCTCGCCCATCTGTGCCCACACTGCCGGGTCGACGCCATTGGATGTCTCCATCTGCTCGCGCACCGCCGTTTCTGGCGACTTGGCGTCGAGAAACGAGCGAACGATTTTACGTAGCTCTTCTTGTTCATCTGTAAAGGCAAAGTTCATGAAGATAAGTATGCCGTTCGAAGCGGCCGAGCGCTAATCGCGGTGTGTACACAGATGTACGCAAATCCGCTAACCTGCCCTCGTGGCCCACAAGATCGGCATTCGCGAATTGCGCGAGCAGGCGTCTACATATATACGTCGGGCCGGCGCGGGCCAGCGCATCTTGGTCACCGTCTCGGGGGCGCCAGTTGCGTTGCTCGGGCCGATCACGGGCGACACGATGCCGCCATTGACAATCGCCGACCTCGTGGCCCGTGGTGCCGTGATGGCCCCCCGGCGAAATGGCGAGTTCAAGCCGGGCGACGCCATCTCGGTACATAGCGGCGCGCGCATCGATCAATTGTTGCGACAGGTGCGCGGATGACACTCGTATTCGACACCAGCGCCCTGGTCGCCATGCACGTGGCGGGCGCCGCGAGAACAGTGGCGCTTATCGCGATGAAAGGCGAGGAGATGATTTGCTGCAGCGCGCTCGCCCTCAGCGAGGCCATCGCCCTAGTCGACCGCCTAACCGACGATCCCGTGTTGCGCGAAAACCTCGAGGACGAGATTCGCCACACCTGGGACTATGTTGCGGTTGTGCCAATTGATCAAAGATGCCTCGACGATGCCGCGCTGCTGACGCGCGATCAGCCGCTACAGATTAGCAACGCAATTCACCTTGCGGCCGCCGCTCGCCTCCCGCAGCCAATTCGCTTCGTGACATTCGACGCCGCGCAAATCCCCGTTGCGCTGTCGCTCAGATTCGACGTCGTCTCGACATGATCGAGACGGGCACGCTGCACTGGCAAGACTCGGTCGTCGAGGTGCACAAGGTCGTCGTCGGCCCATTTGACAACAACGTCTTTGTCGTGCGCTGTCGCCAAACAGGTGATGCAGTGTTGATCGATGCGGCCAACGAACACGAGCAACTGCTCGCCTTGTGCCAGCGTCTCGGCGTCAAGCGCGTACTCGAAACGCACGGGCATTGGGATCACATTCAGGCAATACCAGCAATGCGCGAGGCCGGTTATGAAGTCGGCGTAGCCGCGCTCGACGCGCCGCGACTGAAAGATGTCGGCTACGACGTGTTCATCGACGACGCCGAAATAATCGAGGTCGGCAATTTGCGCCTGCGGGCGATTCACAACCCCGGACATACCGAGGGATCGATTTCGTTCGCGGTCGTCGATACGCCGCTGCTGTTCACGGGCGACACGCTCTTCCCCGGTGGGCCAGGCAATACCACGCTCGAAGGCGGTGACTTTGCGACGATCATTCACAGCATCGACTCCAAACTGTTTGCATTTGATCCCGAGACGATTGTCTTGCCAGGTCACGGGTTAGATACGACGATCGGTGCCGAGCGCCCGCATCTTGCGGCCTGGGTCGAGCGGGGCTGGTAGCGACCATGGCGAACATGCGCGAATTTCGGCTCGGCGCGATGGCGCCACCATCGACCGCGTTGAGTTATCTCTTCACGTCGACAAAATTGCGAAGTGATGCTAGACCTACGCCGCAGTGGCGCGCCGAATTGAAGCGCATCTCAAACCCTCGCAACGCGCTCACTATTGCCGCTCTATATGCCCAAACGTTGTCCATCTTGTGGTTGGCGATCTGGCTGCATCACCCGTTGATGTACGCGGCCGCATTTGTTTTGATGGGCCGCGCCCACGCCCAATTTGCTTCGCTGATGCACGAGTCCGCGCACAGGCTGTTGTTCAGCAACAAATTTGCCAACGACTTTGTCGGCCGCTGGCTGCTCGGCTTCCCTGGGTTCGTCACAACCGACGGCTATCGCTTCGTGCACACCGCCCACCATCGTAATGAGTTTGGTCCCGACGAGCCAGATATTGCGTTGTATGCCAACTACCCGATCACTCGGCAAAGTTTTCGCCGAAAACTGGTACGCGACGCGCTCGGCGTTACCGGCGTTCGCCTGATGCGCGGCCAGTTGCAATCATTGTTCCGCGGCGAGCGGCGCTCGCGTATCGTCCAGATCAAAATTTTCGGGCTGCAAGCCGCTTTGTTTTCGGTGTCACTCATAATCGGTCACCCATTTGTTTATTTGCTGCTTTGGCTGCTGCCTTTCCTGACAATTTGGCGGGTGATCAACCGCCTCCGCTCGATCGCCGAACACGGCGGCATGCGTCAAGATGAAGACCGCCGCATGACCACCCACAGCGTGCGCCAGAGTTTGCTCGCGCGTTTTTTCATGGTGCCGTACAACATCGGCTGGCACCTGGCGCACCACGTCGACTCGGGCATCCCGTTTCGGTCGCTGCCCAGATATCACGCCGAATTGCGCGCCAATTCTTATGTCGCCGAGACCCTTGAATATCGCTCATACCTAGCGATTTGGCGGGCACTGCGGGCCGGATAATTACCACTACGCCCATAGTGGTAATACCATAAGCCCTGAATACACTTGAAACCGTGACCGAGCTGTTTCGCATTGAGAACCTTCACGCCAGGCCAGTCGAGGGCGACACCGAGATCCTCCGCGGTGTCAATTTGACAATCAACGAAGGCGAGATTCACGCCATCATGGGCCCAAACGGCTGCGGCAAATCGACCCTCGCCAACACCCTGCTCGCCGCCCCCGAATACCTCATTACCGACGGCGCAATTTTTTACAAGGGCGACAACATCGCCGAGTGGCCAACAGACGCGCGTGCCAAGGCCGGCATTTTTCTCGGATTCCAGTACCCGCAGGAAATCGCTGGAGTATCGGTTATCCAGTTCTTGCGTCAGGCGCTTTCGGCGCGCAAGGGCATCGATCTCTCGGTGCTCGAGTTGCGGCTTAGCGCGATGAATTGGATGAAGCGGCTCGGTATGGATTCATCGTTCGTAGATCGTTACCTCAACGAGGGTTTCTCGGGCGGCGAGAAAAAGCGCAACGAGATCATGCAGATGGCAATCCTCGAACCCGAACTCGCAATCTTGGACGAAACGGATTCGGGCCTCGACATCGACGCGCTGCGTATCGTTGCTAACGGTATTCGCGAGGTTCGAGCCGAGCGGCCAAAACTTGGCATCGTCTTAATTACGCACTACCAACGCCTACTTGACGAGCTGCAACCCGATTTCGTGCACATCATGATCGACGGCCAGATTGTTAAAAGCGGCGGAATGGAGCTGGCCTCCGAGCTTGAGATGAATGGTTACGAGGCCTACCGCAGCGAACGGGTCTAACTGGTAACACAATGACTCTTGATTTCGCCGCGATTCGCCAAGACTTTCCGGTTCTGCGGCGCCAGATCAATGGCAAGTCGCTGGTTTATCTAGACAGCGCCAATACTTCGCAAAAGCCAGTAGCCGTGATCGAGGCAATGGCGGCCTTCCTGCGCACCAGTTACGCGCCAATCAATCGCAGTTCGTACCAGTTGGCCGCTGAAGCCGACAACATGTACGAAGGCGCCCGCAACCTAGTGGCCAAGTTCATCAATGCACCAAAAGCAAACGAGATCATTTTCACCAAGAATGCCACGGAGGCGCTCAACTTGGTGATCATGAGTTGGGGTCGCGCCAACTTGCAACGCGGCGACGTTGTGTTGCTCACCCATATGGAGCACCACGCCAACATTGTGCCGTGGCACATGCTCGTCGCCGAGCGCGGCATTGAGTTACGCTGGATGCCACTTACAGCAGATGGCCAACTCGACTTGAGCCACCTCGAAACGTTGCTGCAGGACGCCAAGGTTTTCTCATTTACCTCGATGTCCAACGTCTTGGGCACCATCACGCCGGTTGCGACGCTGTGCGCGGCCGCGCACAAGGCCGGGGCGATCGCGATTGTTGATGCCTGCCAATCGGTACCGCACCAAACCACCGACGTGCAGGCGTGGGGCGCCGACTTCGTGGCCTTCAGTTCGCACAAGATGTGCGGGCCGTCTGGTCTTGGCATGTTGTGGGGACGCGAGAAGTTGCTCGATGGGATGCCCCCATTTTTGGGCGGCGGCAACATGATTTTAGATGTTCGACTCGACGGCTTCACTACCGCAGGCCTGCCTGCCAAGTTCGAGGCAGGCACGCCGCCGATCGCCGAGGTCATCGGCCTAGGCGCGGCTGTCGAGTACCTGCAAAAGATCGGCATGAACAATGTGCGTCAACACGAGATCGATCTAAGTACGTATGTACTGAATATGCTCAAAAGTCGTTTCGGCGACGACATCACCATCTATGGACCGACCAACCCAGAGCACCGCGGCGCCACATTCAGTTTCGCCTTTCGTGGCATTCACCCGCACGACCTAAGCCAGGTGCTCGACCAACAAAACGTCTGCGTGCGCGCAGGCCACCACTGTGCCAAACCGTTGATGCGCATTATCGGAGCCAACGCCACGGTGCGCGCCAGTTTCTATCTCTACAGCACTCAATCAGAAGCGGATGCGCTTGCCGATGCTCTCGACAGCGCATCAGATATCTTCTGAGATAGCAACGAGGGAGCAACGATGCCAGGTCTTGAAGATCTCTACCGAGAAATAATTCTCGATCACTATCGCACGCCTCGCAATCGTGGCGAACTCGAACCACCTGTGGCCCGCGCCGACGGTCATAACCCGTTATGTGGCGACGAGATAAGCGTCTTCGCGCGAGTCGAGGACGGCATTGTCACCGACGTTCGCTTCAACGGCTCGGGTTGCTCGATCAGTCAGAGTTCGGCGTCAATGATGACGACAGCGGTTAAGGGCAAGCCAATCGAAGATGTACGCAAGGTTGTGCGCCGCTTTAAGCACATGATGACACTTAGTGACGAGACGGACACGACGCCCGTTGATGAGTCGCTAAATCTCGGCGATCTCGTAGCTTTGCAAGGTGTCGTCAAGTTTCCGGTGCGCATAAAGTGCGCGACGCTCGGATGGAACACGCTGATCGACGCGCTGAATTCGATAACTGAACCCTAAATATACAATTGCACGAGCGCGCCGTAGAGTTACTGCATGGCAGTTTCGCGCGAGACCCTGGCAAAGGCGCCAAAGGTTCTCCTGCACGATCACCTCGACGGCGGCCTGCGCGCTAAGACGGTTACAGAACTCGCGAGCGAATACGGCTACACGAAACTCCCGACCACAGATGTCGCAGACTTGCAAAAGTGGTTTTACCGAGGCGCCAAGCGCAATGACTTGGTCATGTACCTCGAAACCTTCGCCCACACCGTAGCGGTCATGCAGCATCGCGAGGCCATCGAGCGCGTGGCGTTCGAGTGCGCGCAAGATCTCGCCGACGACGGTGTCGTTTACGCCGAGGTGCGGTTTGCCCCTGAGTTACACACCGAAGCTGGGATGACTCTTGACGAAGTAGTGCGAGCCGTACTTGATGGTTTGAAGCGCGGCTCCACCGGCACGAACCTCAAGGTTTACGCGCTATGTTGCGCGATGCGCACTGCGGCCCGCAGTTTAGAAATTGCCGAACTCGCCGTGCGCTGGCGCGACGAAGGCGTGGTCGGCTTCGATATTGCCGGTGCCGAGGCCGGGTTTCCGCCGACACGACACCTCGACGCGTTTCAGTTTGTGCAACGCTCAAACTTTCACACCACCATTCATGCCGGCGAGGCCTTCGGCCTGCCATCGATCTGGGAGGCCCTGCAATTCTGCGGCGCCGAGCGACTTGGCCACGGCGTGCGCATCGTCGATGACATCACCGGCGAGCCTGGCGCCGAACAACTTGGTCGCCTTGCCCACTTTGTTCGCGATCGAAGAATCCCGCTTGAGTTGTGCCCCACATCAAATGTCAACACGGGCGTGTGCACATCCATCGCCACTCACCCAATCGGCATGTTGCGGAGGCTGCGCTTTCGCGTCACCGTGAACACCGATAACAGACTGATGAGCGCAACATCGATGACCAACGAGTTCGATCAATTGGCGCAGGCCTTCGACTGGAACCTCGGAGATTTTCAGTGGCTAACGGTGAACGCGATGAAGAGCGCATTTGCGCCGTTCGAAGAGCGCCTGCAACTGATCAACGAAGTGATAAAGCCACGCTACGCGAAACTCAACCTAACAAATTAGCTATCGGCGTGTCTTTCGCTCTCGAGCTGCGTCGAGATTTTGCTAAACGCTGTGCCGATCGACTTAATCTCGCCGGCCGATAGAAGGTCAATCATCAATCGGCGCACTCCCTGCACATGCACGGGCGCGGCCCGATCGAGAAGCGCGCGGCCCTTGGTCGACATTTCGATATAAGCGACTCGCTTGTCGGTCTTATCCTGGGTACGCACGACCAGCTTCTTCTTGAGCACCCCATCCATTCTGCGAGTCAGACCGCCGCGCGAAAGTCGCAGTTCCTCCGCTAACTCGCACATCCGAAGGCGTCGATCCGGCGCGGCGGAAAGCATTGCCAACAGCTGGTAGTCGCCGCTATCGAGGCCAAATGGCTCTAGGTCACGCTCAATCGCCCTCATCAGGTTTCGAGAAGTGTTGATAAAGGCAAGCCAAGCGTTCATTTCGCTCTTGTTCAGCCAATTGGTAGCCGCCATCCTTTAATAATACCCTAAAACAGCTTCCAGTTGCCTAATTACCTAATTTGATAAATAGTTGCGTAATCAACTATTTTCGTATATAGTTGCGTAGACAACTAATCTACCATCGAACCACCAATAACCACGAGAGTGGTTGCAAACGGAAAGAGACACCAACATGAAGATCCTCGCGTTCGCGGCCAGCACGAGCCGACAATCGATCAACAAGCAAATCGTGAACTACGCAGCTCGACTGTTGCACGATGGTCTGGCCAACGACGTTGCCGTCGAGGTCATCGACCTCAACCACTTCGAGATGCCGATCTTCAGCATCGACCGCGAGAACGAGAGCGGCATCCCCCCGCAGGCCCACGAGTTCTTCACCAAAATCGGTGATGCTGATGCCCTATTGATCTCGTTCGCCGAGCACAACGGCCACTACACCGCGGCCTACAAAAACCTCTTCGACTGGACATCACGCATCAACAAGCGCATCTTCCAAGACAAGCCTGCCGTGCTGTTCTCCACCTCGGCAGGCCCGGGCGGGGGCGGCAACGTGCTGAAAACCGCTGTCGCGTCTGGTCAGTTCTTTGGCTACGACGTCAAGGCCAGCCTCTCGATTCCTAGCTTTCACCAGAATTTCGATACTGCGAGAGTGGCTCTCTCAAACCCGGATATCGACGAAGCATTTCGTGACGCCCTCACGACACTTGCGCTTGCAGAAGCGGTGTCGGCGATTTAGCCCTGGAACCGCTCCGTAAGGCCGAGACGATGAGCGGTTACTCCGCATTCAAGAAAGTACCACAGCCAAAACTCGCCACTTTTTTGACCGGTTCGGCTTCGTCAGTTATCGGTAGTTGCTGCGAGAGCCTCAAGAGTGGCGAGCATATTGGCTCGGTTGTGGACACCGCGGTCTTTGACATTGCTGACTCTGCCGCCCAGCCAAGTGGCGAATTTACCGCGACGATCAATCCATGAATGAGTCACGAGTGATCCGCCGTTGCTTGGCTCGATCTGCCAAGCCCAGTCGCACCAGCGCGACCCGGCGACCATTAAGGCCCAAACTATTTTTCGCGGCGGGTCATACTCGAACACTTTTGAACTAGTACTCCAACTCTTGCCACCGTTAACATTGCGACCTTTAAAGATCGCACCGACTGCCGGACCAGTCGCGCCCTTGATCCACTCTCCACCGTTGTTCTCTGGCGACCACTCGCCCATTCTTGCTAGGTCGCTGACCATCGCAAATACTTTCTCGGGCGGCGACGACAACTGCTTAGTCACCGAAACCGGTGCACCAACTTGCTTCAGACTTTTTACTTTCAAATTTGCCATGCGCTTACCCTAATCCGTCAATTGAATCCGTGACCTGCAATAGAATACAGCGGTGACGACTGCGAGCGCAGAGCCTGCAGCCAGCCGCCATTCGATCGGCACTGATTTCAGGTCGGTATGGTTAGCGGTCGTCGTGTCCAGCACGGGCGACGGAATGTTTCTCACGGCGTTTCCACTTCTCGCCGCGATACTCACACGCGACCCGATGCTGATCGCTGGAGTAACGATTTCGACTCGCTTACCTTGGCTGCTGTTTTCGCTGGTCACCGGTGCAATTGCCGACCGCATGGATCGACGCAAATTGATGATCGGCGCCGACTTGCTTCGCGTCATCATCGTCGCTCTTCTCGCTGCGGCGATTATTTCTGATTTTGTCAACATCTGGCAGTTGTACGTCTGCGCCTTCCTGCTCGGCGCCTGCGAGACACTGCACGTCAATGCCGCACAGGGACTAATTCCTGCCATCGTGCAACCCAACGACTTGCTTTCGGCCAATGCCAGGTTCGCTAGTGGGCAAATTGTTTCGGCGCAATTCATTGGCCCACCTCTAGGCGTGGCGCTTTTTAATATCTCG
>JAYTUM010000177.1:0-21844 GCA_043744575.1 Acidimicrobiales bacterium
TTGTTTTCGACGTGGCGCGTACTGCGCAAGAAATCGCCAGCGCTACTGAGCGACGTTCAGCGGCAGGTGATTTCGCCGCTACGGCTCGCCATCGGAAACCTTTTGATTACGGCGGGCACGCTGACGCTTTCGGCGAGCGGAACCCTTGCTGGTCGTTTTGGCAAGGACCGCGCATTTGCCATCACGCTCCTCATCGGCGTGTGCATCTTATTTGCGGGTTTTCTGGTTGCCAGTAACTCGAAGCGCTCGCGCTTCGCCTAACGCATCACCAGCGAGAGAACTCCCGCGCCAAAAATCGCAATCATCAAGAGCGCGATTGCCAATGTTGTCGCTGGTCGCATGCCCGCACCTTAGTACGGCTCGAATGCGGGCACGATCATCACGGGCAATTTATGATTTGCGGCCAATCTCAACCCTGGTGGCAACTCCGGGACCGGAAGTATCGGGCGCAATATTCACTAGGTCGCCGCCGCCTAACTGCAACTCGATTGCGGCGGAGCCCCTGTCGACGCAGATCGAGAGCATCCCGTATGAGTCAACAACGAGCCCGAGTCCGCCAGCGATCTGCGAGAAATTTTCAACGACCCGTAACGAGCGCGTTACGCGCTCGCCCGTTGCCGTATTGACGATGACAACTCGAATCTGAGAACCCCACGACGCGACATCGTCAACACTGACGTTGAGTTGGCAGTTACCGAAACGATCAACCCAGGTGACCTCTCCGGAGAGTCCGCCGCTTTCTTCGCGCGGCAGCGGAATTACTCCGGGGAGCAACAGACTGGGATCGATCGGCTCACCGAGTTCGCGAAGTGGCACCCCGTTGCACAGATGTGCTGCCGCTGGAGCGAAAATATCTCTGCCCGCGAAGGTGGAGCCGGGTGCAGCAAGCTGATAGTCAATGTTGCTGAGCACAACGGCATCCTCGGCACCACCAGCCAAGGCGATTGCCGCCGGCAACAAACCGTTGTCGGGGCCAACGAAAACGCCTGTGCCGCCCGCGACAGAAATAGCGACACCGCGACGCGTTGAGCCTACGCCTGGGTCAACAACTGCGAGGATCACGCCTTGTGGCACGTACGGAATACACCGCGCTAATGCCAATGAACCCGCGCGCACATCGAACGGCGCGATCTCATGCACGAGATCGATGACCCGCGCATGTGGTGCGAGATCGGCAATCACCGACTTCACGACGCCCACGAACTCATCGCTCATTCCGTAGTCGGAAAGAAATGAAACAGTGTCGAATTTCGTCGCCATGAGTTAGTTCACGCTACGGATAAAACCGTGCCAAAAATACGAATGGGCCGATGCCAACCCCCCGACGGCACCGACCCAAACGGCGCACCCTTGCGGGCGCGACTCCCGGTTGGGGGGTAACCCCGTCCGGCATTCGTGACTATTGGCATACCCTATTCAGATTTTCACCCAGTTGCTAAAAATTCTTGAAATATTTAGCGAAACCGGCGAGGCCGTTAAGTGCTCATCTCACGGCTGCGCTGCGCTGCCGCCGAAACCGTTGCCGCTATGGCCTCGCGGAAGCCGGCCTGCTCCATTGCCGCGATTGCGGCAGCGGTGGTGCCGCCCGGTGATGTCACCTGGGCCCGAAGTTCGGCGGGGGTTTGGCTGCTCGCTTGCAGCATCGCGGCGGAGCCCGACAGCAGCTGACGCACCAACAAGTCGGCCACCTCGCTTGACAGACCTTGGCGCATGGCTTCACCGATCAAACACTCGGCGAGCATGAACACGTACGCGGGGCCCGAGCCAGAAATTGCGGTGACTGCATCAAGTTGCGACTCGTCGACGCGCACCACCGTGCCGACAGCGCGCAAAATACTTTCGGCCCATGAAACATCGCTTTCGCTGCTGCCAGATGACGACGCGAGTGCGGCAGCACCCTTGCCAACTAACGCAGGCATGTTCGGCATTGCTCTAACGATGCTCGTTGCCGAACCGCTCGCCTGCTGCAAAGCAGCGATGCTGATGCCAGCGCAGATAGATAACACTCTGCGCGCGCCGTTGGCTGATGCAGACGCACAAGTTGCGGCGGCAATTGGCGGTTTCACCGCAATGACGACCGATTCACACGCTGCTATTTCGGCGAGTACGGCAATGCCAGGAAACATCTTCTGCAGCTCGATGCGCCTTTCAGGAGAGACCTCGACGACCGTGATCGCGGCGGGCGACCAGTTGCTGGCGATCAAGCCCCCGATCATCGCAGCGCCCATATTGCCGCCACCGACGAAACAAATCGGCGAATCGGTCATAATCTAAATTCTACGTGCCTGATCAACCCCAGATCAGGCGAACTTGCAAGCAAAACCGATGCGCAACAACGGCTTGAAGCACTGTTCCACACCCGCATACAAGGTACCGATGATGCGATCTAGTTCGTTCTCAGTCAGGGCTATAAGAAAAATCTCGCCGCGCAAAAACACCGCGTCCTCAACGCCGATCGCGAAGTGAGCGCCAACGAGTTTCTCGTTACGCCGCAACAACGACTCGTACAACGCAATGGCATTCTCTTGCGGCGCCGGCAGCACATATGTTTCGTAACGAAGCGTGCGCTGACCCAGGGTGAGCCAAATGGTTGTGAACTCCTTTTCTTCGCCGCGCAGGCGCACGTACCAACGCTTGTCGTCTCCGTCGCCGCGTTCGACCGAGTCGATCGCCGGATTACTGGCACGAATTCGTGTTAGCCACTCGTCAATCTGCCGTTCGAGAACCGCAATTGCGGTGGCATCAAACAACTCGCTCATTGGGGTTTTAGCTAATTACAGGCGACGAGATCACGTGATAGTAACTCGCTATACACCCTGCGCGCCCTGAGCGCCGCCGACTTCCACGAATATTGCTTGGCCCGCTCGGCCGCGGCGGTGCCGATTGATAATGCCAATATCGGATCGTCAAGCAGCTGCGCGGTGTGTCGCGCAAAGCCAACAGCGTCGCGACGGGCGACCAAAAAACCTGTGCGACCATGATCGATCAGAGAAAGCAATCCGCCGACCGCAGTCGCGACAACAGGGATGCCGCAGGCTGCGGCCTCGAGTGCCACAAGCCCAAAACTTTCGCTGCGCGACGGAACCAACACGACGTCGGCCGCCCGATAAAACGTTGACAGCAGATGATGCGGTTGCGGGTCGTAGAAGTGCACTCGCCCGCCAAGGTTGTGCTCTTCGATGATCGCCTGCACTCGACAAAGGTCTGGCAACCCGTCTGCACCGCTTACACCCCCGACAACGACAAGTTGGGCGTCAGCACGATTGAGTTCGGCCAGCGCGCGGACGGCGACATCAAGCCCCTTGAGCGGTTGAATTCGGCCGACGAACAGCAAGATCGGCCCGTTGCCAAGGCCAAGTGCGCGGCGAGCGCCGCGGCGATCTCCCGGCGAGAAAAATGCTCTCTCTACTCCTGGCGCAACGACTTCGATCGCGCCGGGAGAATTTCCGTAAAGCGTCTCGAATTGATTCTTTTCTTCACTGCAACTTACGCAGATCGCGTCTGTGCAGCCAATGATCTCAAGCTCGGCCTTTTCACGAATCGCCGACTCGGCGTCGCCACCGAGTGACTTAACTCGTGCAAAGGTATGAAATGTTGTTACCAGCGGCAACTGCAACTCGTGTTTGAGTTTGTGCCCCGCCAATCCCGACAGCCAATAATTAGCGTGCAGCAAGTCGACGCCACCGGTTTTGGCGATGTGTAGGCCAACACCATCGGTGAACTCATCTACTACTCCGAGCATTTCTTCCTTCGGCAAGTCGAATGCGCCGGCGTCGATGTGCACGATTTGATGGTTTGGTTCGAGATCAACGACCTGGGGTAGGCCTGGCTTCCACGACCTCGTATAGGTAGTGCAGTGCACGCCGCTACTGGCCAATGCCGACACGAGTTCACGCACATAAACATTCATTCCGCCGCCGTCACCAACGCCTGGCTGAGCCAATGGCGAGGTATGCATTGAGAGCACCGCAACACGCTGCATGGGATATAAACCCTATCGGATTGGTCGGGTATTACACCTGGTCGCAAGGACCATCACTGGACGACCAGATTTGACTTGGGTTTTTCGCCTCAGTCCTTAAACAGATTGTCGATATTGTCGCCGGCGTCTTTGTATCGACGTACGAGCTCGATCGTGACGGCGTCAATCTCTTCAAACAGTTGTTTGCGCTCCGATGAGCGCATGTTTTCGAAAGTCTCCAACGTCTCAATGGCGTGAACGAGAGACTCATCATCGAGCCTGCGCAGCGAGCCAAATCCGGTCTCTTCCGACAGCCGCTCGAGTTCGCGCACCAATTCGTGATCTGCCGAGATGTTGGTTTCGCGAGGTGGCCTCACCGAACCCCCGCCGTGCTCCTTGCCGAAGATGCCGACGATGTCTTTCTCGACGCTCGTAGAAACTGGAGTGTGATCGGCGCGGCGACGCTGCTCGTCTCGCGCCAAGTCCAGCCTACCTTGCGCCAATCTGCGCACGAATGAGACCGCATCTTCGTGGTTCTGCAATTCGTTGCGCAACGCGCGAATCTCGAAGAGCGAGAGCGCCGACAGATCTTGCTTACTCACATCGCGCCCCCGGACACTGGCGGCAACACGGCGACTTCGTCTGAATCAGTTACCGGTGTTGTGCCGAGCGCCTGCTCGCCATTGACCCAAATCCGCGATGTACCGAGAACCCTGGCGAACTCAGAACCAAATCGCGACACTGCCAACCGCAACACCTCGTCGACGGTTACTCCCGGCACAATATCGTGAGCCGTACCTGCCGCTTCTCTCGCTGCCGCGAACAATCGCAATTGGACCACATCCATATCGTACCTATGCCACTACTCGGCTTTGCCACTACCCTGCCTTGGAGTGGCTCAAAAATCGAACGGCAGCGAGATCATCGCCAAGATGTTGGTGATTCGCCACGGCCAATCGCTATGGAATATTGAGCAGCGTTGGCAAGGTCGCGCAGACATCGACCTCAGTGCCGAGGGAACTGCCCAAGCCTACGCCGCGGCCGAAAAACTCGGCACGTTCGACATCATCGTCTCGAGTCATCTACGTCGCGCGATGCACACTGCGCAAATAATTTCCGAGTCGCTTGGCATTGGCCCAGTCGACGCCGACGAGCGCCTGCAAGAATCGGACATCGGACCGTGGGAAGGCCTCACAGTAAATGCCATAGAGGCGAAGTGGCCCGGGTATTTGGCGGCGCGCACGAAACCCGACGGCTTCGAGTCAGATGAGTCAATCACCGCGCGCTTCACCAATGCGCTCACCGACATTGCCCAACGTTGTCATAATGGAACGGCGTTAGTTATCAGCCATAGCGGCGTAATTCGCACGCTGCGCCATATGCACGGCGCACATAATCCAAAATTGCCAAATCTCGGTGGGTGCTGGTTCAATGTGCATAACGACGGACGAGTTAGCGCTGGCGAAATCGTCACTTTGCTTTCCAATCTTCCAGGCGGCGACACGCTGTAGCGTGAAAGATCGTGCTAGGCAAACGGCTGGATGAATCATTTGCACCAGAGGTTCGCAACAATATTACGGCGATCACGCTGTCCCGCTTGGTCGCCAACGCCTGTTACCGATTTACGCCGCCGTTCTTGGCGATAATTGCAAGGGGTTTTAATGTTTCGCTCCCTGAGATTGGGTTCGCGATGTTCGTCTCTGAACTTTCTGGATTGGCTTCGCCGTTTGTGGGGCGGTTCGTCGACAAACTTCGACATCGCACCGCAATGTTGCTTGGGCTCGGCGGCACCGCGGTCGGCACGACCATCGCGGCACTGGCGCCTACGCCGGTAATTTTTGCGGTTGGCATAACCTTCATGTGCACCACGAAGTTGGGCTTCGATCTGGGCCTCGCCGCCTGGATCGCTGACCACGTTCGATACGAGCAACGAAGTCGCGTCGTCGGATTTACCGAAACTTCGTGGGCGCTGGGCCTGCTCGTGGGTGTTTCGCTGATGGGCATCGTCACCGCGCTAACGAATTGGCGGTTCGGTTACGGCCTCGGGGTGCTCGGCGTCGCCACGATGGCAATCGTGATTGCTAACCGAGTCGAAAGCGAGCCGCGCCACGTGCATGTTCGTGCAGTCGGCCATGTAAACAGAGTCGCGGGCCGCGGGTGGGTGGCCGTCGGCGTGATGTATTGCATCATGGCTGCGAGTCAATGCCTATTCGTGACTTTTGGCGCGTGGCTCGAAGACGATTTCGGGTACGGCCCTGCAGGTATTGCAGCGGTTGGATTCGGTCTTGGCGCAGTCGAGTTACTCGCGTCGTTAAATAGCGCAACCAAGACAGACAGGTGGGGCAAGGAGCGCAGCATCGCGCTCGGGGCTTTCTTAATGTTACCCGCATCAATATTACTGGCTCTTGGCTCGACCAACATTGTGATCGGGCTTTTAGCTCTCGGTGTCTACTTAATGGGCTTCGAGTTTGCGGTGGTCAGCATGTTGCCGATCGGCACACAGTTAGTCAAAAACAGCCCCGGCACAGGAATGGGCTGGGTATTGGGCAGCGGAACATTGGGTCGCGCCACGATGTCGCTCCTGGCAACGGTGGCATACGCCAATCACGGCATCGCGGCGCCAGCACTAATAGGCGGAGCACTTGCCCTCGCTGCATCGATCTTAATTTTGTGGTTTCGTCACCTCGGCGGAGTGGACGAAACCGAAGCGCTGTCGACTTAACTCAGAGACCCTTTGCCGGGTTCAGCATGCCGCCCACGACAGTCACCTTGTTCGCCGGAAAGCCTCCGCGACGGGCGTACTCGTGGATCAATTCTTCGCTGGCAGCGTTGTACACGCAATAGATTTTGTCGCCAGCCGCGTAACTGTGCACCCACTCAATCTCGCTCCCCTCTTCCTTCATGCCGGATAGGACACCATTAGAGTGCTTGGAGATCTTCTTCAACTCGTCTTCGGGTAGCGCACCAGCCCCAGAAATTTCACGTTCGATCAGGTACTGCGGCATTATCCCTCCATCAGTTAATAGAAACAGAACCCAGCACTAACCCCGATAGGCGTTGGTAATCGGCAGTCGACGATCTTTGCCGAATGCCTTCGGCGTCACGCGCACGCCTGGTGGCCCCTGGCGACGCTTGTACTCGTTCACATCTACGAGCCGAGCGATACGCCGCACCAGCGCGTCATCGTGACCGAGCGCAATTATCTCGGCGGCCGTTAGATCTTGCTCTACATATAACGACAGGATCGCATCCAAGATGTCGTAACTCGGCAGGCTCTGATCATCGCGTTGATCGGGTCGCAACTCTGCTGACGGCGGCTTGGCGATCACCGCGGTCGGGATCAATTCTCGGCCCGAGCGGCGGTTGATGTGATGGCACAACTCGTACACGGTCGTCTTCATCAGGTCTTTGATAACGGCGTAACCACCTACCGAGTCTCCGTAGAGCGTGAAGTAACCGACGGCGAGTTCGCTCTTGTTGCCCGTCGTCAGGACCATCCAGCCAAATTTGTTCGACAGCGCCATCAGCGTTGTGCCGCGAACACGACTCTGCAAGTTCTCTTCGGTTAGGTCTGGGGGTCTATCCGCAAAACTCGGCGCGCACATTTCGAGATACGACTTGAAGGCTGGCTCGATCGAGATCGTCTGCATCCGGATAGCCAGATTGTCGGCCAACAGCGCGGCGTCGGTGCGCGAACCCTCACTCGAATACCGCGATGGCATCGAGACGCCGTGCACATGCTCGGCTCCGAGCGCACTTACCGCTATCGCGGCGACTAGCGCCGAGTCAACCCCACCGGAAAGTCCGATCACGACATCGGTGAATCCGTTCTTGCGCACGTAGTCGCGCGTGCCGAGAACGAGCGCCAAATAGAGTTCTTCGAGGTCTTCTTGCAACGGGGCAACCATCGCCTGCTCAACCTTTGTAGCAGGAAATTTAATCTCACAGATCAGTAGATCAGATACGAATTGCGCAGAGCGGGCCACAAGCGTGCCGTCGGCTCCGAATACCATCGAGCCGCCATCGAATACCAACTCGTCTTGCCCCCCGACTTGGTTGACATAAGCGATCGCGCACTTATTTTCGCGTGCCCGATCGCCAATCATCTGTGCCCGCTCGCCGATCTTGCCGCGATGAAACGGAGAGGCGTTGATGTTGATGTTCAGCGCCGCGCCCGCGTGAGCCTGGGCGCGCACGGGGCCATCCGGCGACCAGATGTCTTCGCACACTGTCACGCCAACCGCGACTCCATTGACGGCGAACAACTCTGGACTGGCTAGCGAGTCGCCCGCGGCAAAGTAGCGATCCTCATCGAAGACGCCGTAGTTGGGCAACAATTGTTTGTGATAAATGCTTTGCACCCTGCCGTTAGAACAAATTGCGGCGGCGTTGAACAACCGGCCCTGCGCATCTGAGTCGACGAAACCAATCACGGCGACGCATGCTCCGGTGTGCGCCGCGCAACGCTGCAACGCTGCAAGATTGTCGGCAACAAAGCCCGGCTTGAGCACGAGATCTTCCGGCGGGTATCCGACAATGGCCAATTCTGGAAACGCCACAAGATCGCAACCTTTGGCGCTGGCTTTGTCGTAATCAGCCAGAATCAGGTTGGCATTGCCATTGAGGTTGCCCACGGTCGGGTTTATCTGTGCTAGACCAACTCGTAGTTCGCTCTGTGATGCGGCCACCCCGTCAAGGATACGGCAATTCATCAGGTGAATAACTTCACGCTCCGTTCACAATTGGATAACGGCTTCGAAACGGTTAGCGACAAGAATGTACTTGCAACCGAGGCGTGTTTTGTGCGTCTCCTAATTGGAAGGAAATCAGATGCCGTATCAGGCTGAATATATTTGGATCGACGGCCACAAGCCAACGCCAACACTTCGTTCGAAGACAAAGATCATTCCAAACGGCGAGAAGACACCGCCAATTTGGGGCTTTGACGGTTCATCTACCGAGCAGGCCACGGGCGAATCTTCAGACTGCATCTTGCAACCAGTATTTCAGTGCCCAGACCCAATTCGTGGTGGCAAAAACATTTTGGTGATGTGCGAAGTATTGCTGGCATCGACAGGCCTGCCACATCCAACCAACACCCGCGCGGCGTGTGCCGCGGCGGCAAAAAAATACTCCGATCACAAGATGATCTACGGCATCGAGCAGGAATACACGATGATGCGCCTCAACGGTCGACCGCTCGGCTTCCCGGAAACAACAGGCGAGCCAGAGCCGCAGGGGCCGTACTACTGCGGCGTCGGCGCAGGCCGTGTCATGGGCCGCACGATCGTCGAAGAGCACACTCAGGCGTGTCTCGATGCCGGCCTTAACATTTCGGGAACCAACGCCGAAGTAATGCCAGGGCAGTGGGAGTTTCAGATCGGACCATCGAACGCCTTGGCGTGCAGCGATCACCTGCACGTCGCGCGCTGGTTGCTCTCCCGAATCGCCGAAGACTACGACGTAGTCATTTCGTTGGACGCTAAACCGCAAAAGGGAGACTGGAACGGCGCGGGCGCGCACACCAATTTCTCAACGGCAGCGATGCGCTCAAACTTCAACGCCATCGACGCTGCCTGCAAGGCACTCGGCACTCGAGTCATGGAGCATGTCGAGCACTACGGTCACGACATCGAGAGCCGCCTCACTGGCAAGCACGAAACTGCGCCATACAACAAGTTCAGTTACGGGGTATCGAACCGCGGCGCGTCAGTGCGCATTCCGTGGCAGGTCGCCCGCGACCAGAAGGGTTACGCCGAGGACCGTCGCCCGAACGCCAATGTCGATCCATACGTTGTGACGCGTCTAATTCTCGAAACTGTCTGTGGCGGCGGCAAGGCGTCTGCTGGCAAGAAGTCCGCCGGCAAATCGAAGTCGTCGACCAACAAGAAGCCACAGAGCAAGACGCAGGGCAAACTTGGCAAAAAGGACTCCAAGAAAAAATCCAGCAAGTAAGCACCGGCAGTAAAAGCGCTGCCGTCGCGGCAGACTGATGAGGTGTCAACTATGAACGAACAGCAGCGTGATTATGTTCTTCGCACCGTTGAAGAACGCGGAATTCGGCTCGTTCGTTTGTGGTTCACCGACGTGCTCGGCAACCTCAAGAGTTTCGCGATCAGCCCTGCCGAAATGGAGAACGCGCTAAATGACGGCATGTCGTTTGACGGCTCCTCGATCGACGGCTATAGCCGCGTGCAAGAGAGCGACGTGCTCGCAATTCCCGATGCCAACACCTTCGAGGTATTGCCGTGGGTTGACGCCAAAGGCGCAGAGGCGCGAGTGTTTTGCGATATCGCCAGGCTCGACGGCACACCGTTTGACGGCGACCCCCGCCAAGTGTTGCGACGCAACCTAGAGAGCGCACGCAAGAAGGGCTACTCATTTTACATCGCCCCTGATATCGAGTACTTCTATTTCGCCCCGCCCGTCGCGGGCCAGCAACCAGTTCTTCTTGACGAGGGCGGGTTCTTTGATCTCACCAGCACCGACATTGCCAGCTCGTTGCGTAAAGAAACGATCCGCACTCTCGAGACGATGAGCATCCCGGTCGAGTACAGCTTTCACGAGGACGCACCGAGCCAACACGAGATCGACCTGCGCCACACAGACGCACTGGCGATGGCTGACAGCGTGATGACGTTTCGTTTCGTAGTTAAGGAAATTGCGGCGCTGCACAACGTGCACGCAACGTTCATGCCCAAGCCGCTCGAAAACATCCAGGGTTCTGGCATGCACCTGCACCTCTCGCTGTTCACCGGCGAAGAAAATGCCTTTCACAGCGCTGACGATCCCTACAACTTGTCGCCGACCGCCAAGCATTTCATGGCCGGCCTGTTGCGCCATGCCGCCGAGATCACGGCGGTCACCAACCAAACCGTCAACAGTTACAAGCGTCTAGTGCCTGGCTTCGAAGCCCCCGTGCACATCTCTTGGGCGCGCAATAATCGCAGCGGCCTGGTGCGGGTGCCGATTCCTAAGCGCCAGAACGAATCCGCCACCCGCCTCGAATACCGCTCGCCGGATCCGGCGTGCAACCCATACTTGGCATTCTCAGTGATTCTCGCGGCGGGTATCCGCGGCATTGAGGAACAGTACGAACTACCGACCGAGGCCGACGCCAACTTATTTGAGATGGAAGACGAAATGTTGGCCAAGCTCGGCATTGCCCAACTTCCACAGTCGCTGTCGGAGGCCCTAAGCGTAATGGAGGGTTCGTCGCTCGTTGCCGAGGCCCTTGGCGAACACATCTTCGAATGGTTCTTACGCAATAAGCGCGACGAGTGGCGCGACTATAAGACCCACATCAGCCAGTTCGAACTTGGTCGTTACCTTCGCTCAATATGAGTCAGTCTTCGACCGACGGCCCCAACCGTTCCACGTCAGATAGTTTGCTTGCGGTATTTCCATCCCCCTCACCAATCGACCTGGCGCGAACGCTCGACTTGGCCGGATACCGCTGGAAGGCCGTCGCCAACGGCGCCGAAGCCGCCAAAGTCGAGCCAACGAACGGTTGGGTCGGCGCTGTCGTGATGTGCGATGACGACCCAGAGGGCGGTTGGGCACTGTGCCGCTCGCTGCGCAAGCGCGATGTGCCTGTTCAAAGAGTTCTGGTGTTGGTCAATGGCGCACAATTGTCAGATCTAGAAATGCGCGACGATTTATTTGACGAGTTTTGCCTCACTCCGTTTCACCCCCGCGAACTAGAAGCGCGCCTGCGCCATCTGTTTTGGACTCAACTCACCGGCAAGCACGAGATGCTCGTTGAATACAGCGGCCTCGTTCTCAACCTTGAGACGTACCAGGCATCTTTTGGCGGGCAGGCCCTAGACCTCACATACATGGAGTACGAGTTGCTCAAGTTCTTGGCGCAGAATCCGGGCAAGGTATTTTCGCGCGAGACATTGCTGTCGCGCGTTTGGGGATACGAATACTTCGGCGGCGCCAGAACCGTAGACGTACACATTCGCCGCCTGCGCGCCAAGCTCGGCGAGGAACATGCCAACTTGATACAAACTGTGCGCAGCGTCGGCTACCGATTCGGCCAATCGAAGTGGATAGTCTAGAACAACCACAGCGCGAGAGCGGTTAGACCAGCGCCGCGATCAGTGTCGTCACGCCAATAACACAAAAAAGGGCTCCCGCAACTCGCTGAATCACTCGAAGCCGCACATGTTGCCGTATCCAAGAACCGGCTAGCACTGCGAGACCGGACACGCTGCTCAACGCCAGAGCCGCGGCGATCGCCACCGCGATTGGATCGTCGAACCGCACTGCCAGGCCGGCGGTCGCCAGTTGAGTCAAATCGGCAAATTCAGCGACGAGAATTACGGATGCCGCGAGCCACACGACTCGAGTCCAACGCAATTCTTGTTGCACAGTATCAAGGGACTTGTCGTCGGCCTGCCGCATGCGCAGCGTCAGCACCCCACCTGCAATGAAAAGCAGACCGACTAGTAGATGAATTGGCTGGCTCGGCAAATTGCTGAGCGCCGTGCCGAACGAGACCGCGACTACGACGTGCGTCGTATACCCGAGACTCACTCCAGCCCACACGGCCAATCGACTTTTGTATTTTGACGAGAGCATAAGCGTCGCCAACATCGTCTTGTCTGGCAACTCGGCCAGAAAAATAGTGAAGTATGTAATTAGCCCGTGCAGCAACATACCCAACTTGCTAGAGCGTCAAACGCTGCATGCTCGCAGCGAGTTTGCGATGCGTTGCAAGCATCTCATCAACTCGAGTGTTCACCAATTGCCCGCCGCGAACGACCTCGCGGCCGTGCACGATCGTGTCGCGCACGGCGACGGGCCCGCAGCGCAACCACGCTTCTATCGGGTCGGCAATCGCGCCGGCAAACTGAACCCCATGCAGCGACCACACCGCCAAGTCGCCGACGGCGCCAACGCTGATCTCGCCGATTTCGCCGACTCTGCCGAGGCAACCGGCGCCGCCCCGCGTAGCAACTTCGAGTGCCATTCGCGCTGTGCCAGCAGCGGCGCCACTCTTTAACTTCGCTAACAACATCGCTTGACGGGCTTCCATCCACAGCGAAGCCGAGTCGGCCGACGATGAGCCATCGACACCTAAACCGACGTGCACGCCGGCAGCGCGCAGGTCGACAACGGGTGAAACGCCAGACGAAAGTATCATGTTGCTACTCGGGCAATGAGCGACACCGACCTTGGCCTTGCCGAGACGCTGCACCTCTTCGTGATTCGGCATTACGCAATGGGCAACCCACGCGCGATCAGTGCACCAACCAACATCTTCTAGAAATTCGGTTGGTCGACATCCGAACATTGCCAGCGAGAACGCGTCGTCTTCAGAATTCTCGGCGAAGTGAGTGTGCAGGCGAACATTCAGTTTTTCGGCCAACTGGGCGGACTCGACCATCAACTGCTTGGTCACGCTGAATGGCGAGCACGGCGCCAGCGCAACGCGCACCATTGCCCCGTACCTTGCGTCGTGGTGCGTCTCGACAGCTTGCTGGGACTCGGCCAAGATCACGTCGTGGTCTTGCACCAAATTATCTGGCGGCAAGCCGCCGTCCTTTCGCGATAGCGACATCGAACCGCGCGTAGGGTGAAAGCGAACCCCAAGTTCTGCAGCGGCGCGAATCTCGGCCGAAAGTAAATCACCGGCTCCATGCGGGTGCACGTATAGGTGGTCGGTGGTAGTCGTGCAACCAGAAAGCGACAGTTCGGCGAGCGCAACCCATGCCGAAACATAGGCGGACTCTTCGTCGAGAGTGCTCCACAGCGGATACAAAGTTTGCAGCCAGCCAAACAACGCGACGTTGGTCATCGGCGGAAACGCGCGGGTAAGGTTTTGGAACATGTGGTGGTGCGTGTTCACCAATCCGGGAGTCACTAGGCATTCGAAAGCGTCAATCACGGTTGTCGCGGTCGGCTCGGTTCCGCTCGCACCGACGCCACTAATCAGCCCGTTCGTTACTGCAACCCATCCGCCGGGTATTTCGCGGCGCTGATCGTCGACCGTGGCGACCAACAATGCGTTGCGAACGCACAGGTCGGCGTAATTCACGTTCAGTTATTTAACTCGACGAGCTCGCTACCTTGATGGCGAATTTCGGCATCTTTGCATAAAAGGTGACCAAGCAATGCGGCAATGCCGGCAGTCGAAAAGCCGACCACAATCGGAAAACTGATCAAAGCCAAGACGACAATTACCGCGCCAGCCATTATTTGCCCTTCGTCGGCTTGAACGCCCACGCCTCGATCTCGACTGCGCCTCCAACGGGCAACGAAGCAACTCCGATGGTACTGCGGGCCGGTCGGCTCGTGCCAAAACCCTCAACGTAAGCGGTATTGAAAGTTGCAAACGTGTCCATGTCGGTCAGAAAGCACAATGTCTTTTTGACATCATGGATCGTGGCTCCGACCGAAGCCAAATGAGCCTTGAGATTTTTAACCGACTGCGCCGTCTGCGCGGCGACGCCGCCCTTTACAATCTTCCCGTCCAGCAGGCCAAGTTGCCCAGAGACAATGATCCAATCGCCAGCCCGCACGACCGGCGTATACGGGCCGACAGGTTTTGCACCGGCAGAAGCGGACGGTTCTTTCTTAGCAGCAGGAGCGGCGAATTTTTTCTTTGAAGTGGCCATCCAGATATCGTAGACGCCCGCTCGGCTCGTACTATAAGTCATATGTCAACGCTCTCGCGCCGCCAACTACTGCTGGGGGCAATCGGCGCGGTCGGCGTCGGTTCGCTTACGCAACTGCTCGGGTCGTGTTCGTCGGGCAATGCTCAATCTAGAGATGGCTCGGGCACGCTCTCATTGCCGCCCGACATTCAGATCGTGCAGCGTTTCCCTGGCCAGCTCTCCGCAGGCAATGTGCGCGTTCCGATATCGCTCGCCAACCAACAGGGGCTGTTAACTGTCAACGACGGCCCGCTGCCCGAAGTTCTGAACGCTCAATTGCTTAACGCCGAGAATATGGTGGTCGTTGATTTGCTCTCGGCGGCTAAGCACAACAACGGATTGCCGATTCCGTATTGGCCGTTTCGCATCGACATCGCCGAACCAGGTATCTACACGCTGCTAGTTGAGGGAGGCCCCAAAGAGGGCGCGGCAATTCAAATACTCCCAGACGGCGAAATTTCGGTGCCCCGAGTCGGCACGAAATTGCCGGGCTTCGATACGCCGACTTTCAGCGATCAGCATGGCGTCGACCCGGTTTGCACGCTCACGCCCGAGCCGTGCCCATTTCACGACATCACGCTGACCGCAGCCCTCGCACTCGCCAAACCGGTCGCCTATTTGATCGGCACCCCGGCGTTCTGCGCGACAGGTGTGTGCGCCCCAGCGTTAGAAGGGCTCATCGAGGCAAGCAAAAAATTTGGTGACACGATCGCGTTCGTCCACGCCGAGGTCTACACAGACATGAGGGCGACGACGGTCGCGCCTGCCGTCGAGTTTTACGCGATGACTTACGAGCCGGCCTTGTTTATTGCCGACAAAAATGGTGCGATCGTAGACAGACTCGACGGCGTGTTTGATTCTGACGAAATTACCGAGCGGCTAAGCGCGCTCTCTTAGCAATCAGCTGAAGCTATTACCGCAACCACACGTGCGCGAAGCATTCGGGTTGTTGATCTTGAATCCGGCATCTTGTAGGCCGTCCGAATAATCGAGGCTCGCGCCGACGAGCAATTGCGAAGAGGCCTGATCGACGATAACGCGCACGCCGCCAAATGTCAGAGTCTCGTCGTCAGCGGCGACATCGCCGTCGAAGAACATCTCGTATGAGAACCCAGAGCAACCGCCAGGGCGAACGGCCACTCGCAACGCGAGATCTGTGGCGCCTTCGGCCTCGAGCAATTGCTTGACCTTGACTGCGGCTGTGTCGGTAATGGTGATCATATGCATCCACTTTACTGCGGCTTAGGGTCTCAATGGCGACCCCGACCAAAAATTTTGGATCAATGGCTGTACCTTGTAATCATGAACGGCCATGTGGTGTCGCCGCCCAGCGCCGATGAAGTCCGCAACATGTTGCGCGCCGTTATCGACCCAGAACTGGGTGACAACATCGTCGACCTCGGTATGGCCACAGGGGTCGCGGTCTCCCCCGAAGGCCTCGTCACGATCGGCATCAAGTTGACGATCAAGGGTTGCCCGCTGAGAGTTCAGATCAAAAACGACATCGAGAGCCGCGTCACAACTCACCCTGGCGTAACCAAGGTCAAGATCGAATGGGGTGAAATGAACGCCCAAGAACGCAGCGACGTCATGACTCGGGCACGCTGGAATGCTCGCGAGCAGGCACCCGACACGCAGATCCCGCTCAACACTCGCATCCTTGCGATCGCCAGTGGTAAGGGCGGCGTCGGCAAGAGTTCGGTGACGGTCAATTTGGCAACCGCGATCGCCCAACTTGGCAACGTTGTTGGTGTGCTCGACGCCGACATCTGGGGTTTTTCGATTCCGCGAATGCTGGGCATGTCTGACCGCCTAGAAGCGAAGCGCATCGACGGGTCCGAAAAGCCGCAGATCATTCCTAACGAGCGCATAGTCGGAAGCGGACTCCTCAAGGTCGTCTCCACGGGAATGCTTGTCGAAGACGAAAGCACGGCGCTGATGTGGCGAGGCCTAATGCTCACCAAGGCCGTCGAGCAGTTCTTGAAAGACGTTCACTGGGGCAAACTCGATTACCTATTAATAGACATGCCCCCAGGAACTGGCGATGTGCAGATGGGCTTGGCGCGAATGTTGCCGCGAACCGATTTAATTATCGTCACGACGCCGAGCGTGTCGGCACAGAAGGTCGCGATCCGCGCCGCTGACATGGCCCGTCGAAGTTTCTTGCGGGTAGCGGGGGTAATTGAAAACATGAGCACCTTCACATGTGAACACGGCACGTCGTACGCGTTGTTCGGCGAGGGCGGCGGAAAAGCACTTGCCGCCGAAATCGGAGGAGAACTTTTGGGCAGCGTGCCGATCGAGTCGGCTGTCGCCAAAGGCGGTGACATCGGCGAACCTGTTGCGCTCATCGGAACCGGCGCCGCGGCGCAGGAGTTTCGCGCAATCGCGAAACGAATTGTTGCTGAGACTATCCCTGTGGCCGAAATGGCAGGTTGTTCCGCGCGCGTGCTTGAGGCGGTCGAAGTGGCTGTGCGTCGCAAGCCTAATTAGCTTCTTCGTAGCCCGACTGACCCGGCAGCAGGATGCCGATCACCTTGCCGTCAGAATTTGTGCGCAATTTTGGCAGAATCGCCGTCGGCATTCCGATCTTGGTCGCCGCAAAAATTACCTCAGATGTGGAGCGGTGCGGCGCGAGAAACTCGAGGTTGCTTATCGTCGGCGGAATCATTGCCAATTCGTTGCGCCTATTTCGAGCCAAAGCGTCCTTGGGTTCAGCCCACAGGCTGGCGATTGTCTCGCCGTCGTCGTGCAGTGGCTCTTGTGCCAGCGGCGCGCAGGCAACGAAGAATCGCGTGTCGAACCGGCGCGTTTCGCCGACCGGTGTGATCCAATGACTGACATAGTGAATCGAGTCCGTGATCAGGCGCAGATTTTCGCGCCTGCACAGATCGGCAAGGGTCAGCGTTCCATCATAAATTTGCTGTCGCGCGATCGAATAACGCGCCGCAACGTCAGCATTATCGAAGCGAACGATATCGCCGCTCTCGATGTGTCTCGCCAAGAGCACCCCGGCCTCCTCAAAGCATTCGCGAATTGCCGCCACCCAATACGACAAACCCCCGCTCGGCAATTGCAATAACGCGCTGGCCTCGGCGTCGGTCATCCCATCGCACAAATCTTCTAGCTCTTGGGCGCTGTCAACTTCGTCCACGCGACCGCCCGGAAACACATACATTCCCCTGGCAAACGCAGCGCTGTGCGTACGCTGCAACATGAACACATCGAAACTTCCAGATTCGAGATCGCGAATCAACATCACTGTTGCGGCAGGACGCAGCGCAACTTCGGTCGGCGCCATGAGCGCGGTACTTGCGCGAGCGACATCGTCAGCGTCGTGCTTGCTGCGGCCCAACAAGTATGCGCCGAGCACGGCGATCACGCTGCCAACGATCGCCAGGACCGCCACACTCTCGTGGCGTAAAGTTACGCCCAACAACAGCGCCACGGCCGGCATCAAATATAAACCCGCAGACGCGCGGGTCGCGCCGATACGGCCGGCGAGAGTCGCCATCGCCAACTGGGCAATTGCAGTACCGAATACACCGAGCACGATCACCGCCGCAAATGGGCGCCAAGCAAAATCGCTGTTGCGCAACGAGTAGACACCCATCGGCGAGAGCAACACGACAGCAACAAATTGCGCGCGCCACAACACCGGCAAGGCACCGTACTCGCGTTGCAACGGCCCGGCAACGTTTAAGGCAACGCCATAAAGCGTTAGCGCCGAAAGCACCAACACCACACCAAATGCGCTCGACGAGCCCTTGTTGATCGACGGCAACGCGATGCAAAACACGCCGAGCATCCCAATTGCCAGCCCGAACATCTGCCTCCGCGGCGGGGCCTTGCGCACTATCGCCGTCGCGACCAGCGCAGTAAACAGCGGCGAGGCTCCGTTGAGCATGCCGATCACGCTGCTCGACACGTGCTGTTCGGCGAACGGAAACGCGCTCAGTGGAACGGCCAGCCAAACAACGCCGAGCGTGACGATGCCACCCCATGCCCTCCTGGGTATTGGCGCGCGCGCTTTCGGAAACATCCCCAGAGTAAAGAACCCAATCAGCACCCGCAGTGGCGTGATTAACCCCGGAGAAAATGAATCCAATCCGATGGCGATGAAATAAAAACTCGAACCCCAAATTACGCCGGGTACGGCAAGCAGCATCCAATCGCTGGAATGCAGAGATCTGGTATCTGGCGAGCCTGTTTCAGGCATGTGAATGATGCACCGTTGTCAGTCTTCTTTTTTGGGCCGCATCTCGCGGTAATCGCGAGCGCCACCCTCTAGCGGCTCGACATCGAGAGTCACGCCGTCGATGCCAACTACGCGCAGCGCAGAACCGGCAGAGAGCGGCGTCGCGCGATTAGTTCGCGCGCGCCACGAGGCCTCGTGAACTCTGACAATTCCGTCTGGCGATATCTCGGTGACGGCGACGCCCTGGGACCCAATCATCCACTCCCGGCCGATAGTCGGAGTGGCAAATCGAGTTCGCACCATGCTCGGCATGCCGACGATAAATGCCAGCGACATCATCGCGATTCCAGACGCCAGCGTCAGCCACGACAAACGCATGCTCGAGCCGTAGATGGGCCTGAACAAAACAAACGACGAAGCGGTAAACAATGTCACGCCTACGGCGGTCCAGAATCTTGGGATCCCTACCTGCGCATCAACAGCGAATGCGATCACGGCGAGAACCAGCAACGCGACACCCACACCGCGCATCGGCAGCGCCGCAAAGCCGTAACAGCCCAGCAGCGTGCAGATCGCGCCGACTCCGCCTGCGATGCCAATACCCGCGGTGAAAAATTCGAAGATCAAAAGCGACAAACCGATCGCAAACAATAGGTAGGCAACCGGCGGACTCGCAACCGTGTGCATCAGTTGCGCCAACACATTTAGCTTGAAAAAGCGCGCCGTCGTCGTCTCCCGCACAACTTGGCCGTCGCTGTCCAGGGCTTCAACTGTCGTCGACAAAGTCTTGCCGTCGATAATTAACCCATCGAGAACATCGATCATGTTGCGCACCACTGGCACGCCGGCATCTGATCCCGCATTTTTCAAAATACCGATACTGCGCGCATCGGCGAAACCGAGCGAAGAAGTCTGCAACAGGGTTTGGTCCAACATGCTCGCCGTGCCAAAACTCACATCTTGACCGCCGACCTGCAGCGCGCGGCCCGTGAAGCCGATTCGTGCACCTGGCGCCATCGCCGTGACGTCAGCAACTGCAAGTATTTGCGCGGCAAGACCATAGGCTCGCGCCCCGCTCGGCCCAACCCACACGGCGATCGGCGTCGAGGATGCGCTAATGCTCTCTAGCAGCCGTGCCATTTTTTCCGGCGAGACTACCGCGCCGCGAGAATTGACTTGAAAGATAATCGCCTGTGTCCCATTTGTCAGTGAGCGCTCAAGGGCCTGCTCAATCTCGTAAACAACCACATCGTCGATGAGCCCGCTCACCGCCACCACATCAACGGGCGCGAGTTCGGACGCCGAACTGCCAGCGCTGACCTGCTGTGACGAAAAAAACATCGCACCCGATACGAGCGCGATCATTGCAACTGTTAGGACTCTTAGTAACCTGCGCAAGTAAGCCTCCGGAGGGCGCGTGGACCAAATTAAATTCTTCACTGCATCTCGCATCATTATCGTTGCGGGAAAGGGCGGTGTAGGCAAGACAACAGTATCTGCTGGCCTTGCAATGGCAGCGGCGCAGGCCGGCCTACGCGTGCTGTTTATCGAGTTGGATGACAAGCCGAGCGCTGAGAAGATCCTCAGCAGCACCAAAGGCTGGGGTTATGAACCGACAGAGGTCGCTCTGTGTAGTGGCACAGGCCACATCACGGCTCGACGAATCACAGCCACTAGGGCCCTCACCGATTACTTAGATACGCGACCACTCGGCAAGGTCTCACGAAAATTGATCACTGCTGGCATCGTCGAACTTGTCGCCACGGCCGCCCCGGGCATCGATGACCTGCTGGTTCTCGGCAAGATTAAGGCGCTTGAGGGCGATGGCGTCGCCGATTTGATAATTGTCGACGGGCCGCCTGCCGGACAAGCGATCTCGCTGTTGAAGTCTGCGCGCGCGCTCAACACGTCAATCGGCAGCGGACCAATCCATCAGCAGAGTGCCGAGGTGCTCGAACTTCTAGGCGACCCTGCGCGCTGTCAAGTGATGCTAGTGACGCTTCCAGAAACGACACCAGTTAACGAAATGATCGACACCGCATTCGCGCTTGAAGACCAGATCGGCCTGCACCTCGCGCCGCTCGTGATCAACGCAGTCGAACCAGTTGAGACTTTGGAAATACCAGAATCGCTGCATCCAGCCTCAGGGCTTGCGCAGGCCGCGCACTTTCAAATCACGCGCACCGCTCACCAATCACGCGAAATAGCGCGCCTTAAGGATCGACTGGCGATCCCGACCCTGGAATTGCCCTTTCTGACCACGATTGACTCCGTGACAATTGCGGCGGCAGTTCGTCGCCAGATCGAGCTGCTGCCATGACTGTCGGCACTGTCATCGCCAACTCGTCGATCATAATCTGCGCTGGCAGCGGCGGAGTCGGCAAGACGACTACGGCGGCGGCGATCGGCATCGCAGCTGCTCGAGCTGGGCGTCGAGTCGTCGTCGTCACAATTGATCCAGCGAAGCGACTCGCAGATACGCTCGGCATCTTTGGGAAACTCGATAAGGAGCCGCACCGCATTGAATTTGGCTCGGGTAACACGGGCCAATTGTGGGCGATGATGCTCGACACGCAGGCAACATTCAACGAAGTTGTACATCAATACAGTGTCGACCGCGAACAAGTACAACGAATCACAAGCAATCGGTTCTTCCTCAACATCTCGAACAACCTCAGCGGTACCCAGGAGTACATGGCCGCCGAGAAATTGTTTCAGCTGCATTCCGACGATCGCTTCGACCTCGTCGTTATCGACACGCCACCCACTCGCGACGCACTTAACTTTCTCGACGCGCCAGGTCGACTAGTGCGGTTCTTGGATCATCGGGTTTATCGAATGCTGCTGGCACCGACCACCGTCGGCCTACGCCTCATCAGCGCCGCCGTGCAACCACTATTGCGCACTATCGCTGGAATCGTCAGTGCCAAGGCCCTCGACGACGTGCTCGATTTCTTTCGCGCCTTCGACGGGATGGACTCTGGATTTCGGGCTCGAGCCAGCGAAGTTGTGGGCCTATTA
>JAYTUM010000178.1:0-1471 GCA_043744575.1 Acidimicrobiales bacterium
TTCTCGAACACGGTCTTGTTCAGCAGCAGCTTGTAGTCCTGAAACACGTTGCCCATATTGCGGCGCAGATACGGCACCCGCGACGACGGCAGATCGTTGATGTTGCGACCCGCAACCCAGACGTCGCCGCGCTCGGGTTGCTCCTGGCGATTGATCAGGCGCAAAATTGTCGATTTGCCAGAACCCGACGGACCCACCAGAAACACGAAATCACCCTTGGCAATATCGAAACTGGCGTCGCGCACGGCGACAGTCTCAGTGCCGTAACGCTTGGTGACATTTTCGAGCCGGATCATGAATCACCTCCCAGGCGTCAAGCAGACAAGTCTATTAGATGCGCGCCTCGTTACGAGTTCGCGCGACGCCAACGCAAATAGGCTTCCATGAACGAATCTAAGTCTCCGTCGAGCACCGCGACGACGTTGCCCGTCTCTGCTTCGGTGCGCACATCTTTGACCATTTGATATGGCTGCATCACGTACGAGCGAATTTGACTACCCCAGCCGATCTGCGCCTGCTTGCCGCCGAGTTTTGCCATTTCTGCGTCGCGCTCTTCCTCGATCCGCGAGGCGACCATAGTCTTGAGCCGCTTCAACGCGCTCTCGCGGTTTTGTAGTTGCGAACGTTCTTGTTGCGACGAAGCCACAAGACCAGTTGGTTCGTGAATTAGGCGCACGGCAGAAGACGTTTTGTTGACGTGTTGGCCGCCCGCGCCGGAGGCACGAAATACCTCCATGCGTATGTCGCTCTCGTTGATCTCAACATCGGGCTCGGCAAGCACCGGCCAAACCTGCACGTTGGCGAAACTCGTTTGGCGCCGACCCTGGTTGTCGAAGGGGCTGATGCGCACGAGGCGGTGCGTGCCGCGCTCCGAGGTGAGCATGCCGTACGCGTAACGACCGCGAATGGTGAAGTCGGCAGACAAGATTCCGGCCTCGGCACCCAGTGAGATGTCGCCAATCTCAATTTCGAAACTCTTACGCTCCGCCCATCGCGTGAACATGCGCAGCAACATTTCGCTCCAGTCTTGGGCATCAACGCCGCCGTCCTTGGCGTTAATCTGCACGATCGCGTCGGCTTCGTCATGAACGCCCGTGAACAGACTGCGCAACTCGAGTGCATCTAACTTGGCGCGGGCAGTGGCTATGCCGCGCTCGAGATCTGGCTCCTGACTCTCGTCGTCGACCTCGCGCGCCATCTCGTGCAAGACCTCGAGATCCTCGACGCTCGTTAGCAGCGCCGCGAAGTCGTCCATGTCGGACTTTAAGTTCACGTACTGTGTATTGACCTGCTTGGCGTGACCCTGGTCGTCCCACAAGTCAGGGCGCGCGACCTCTACTTCTAATTCTGATACTTTGGCGCGGCCTTCATCTACCTTGAGATACACGAAGGCCTCGTCGACGCGCCGACGCACCTCGGCAAGGTCGTTTGAGAAATCGCGCATGGCTGGGTTGGGTCGCGCTAGGCGCGC
>JAYTUM010000179.1:0-5586 GCA_043744575.1 Acidimicrobiales bacterium
GGGAAGTACCATCAAGGACGATTATTTCAAAGCGTTAGCGACAGTTTCGCCTGCGAAACGGAAAGCGATTATCGCAAAAATGCAAAAGGAAGAGCATGAGCGCGGTGGATACATCATTCCTTACTTTGTGAATGCCGCAGACGCGTTCAATACGAAGTTGCAAGGCGTTGTAAAGCGTCGTGCGAGTTTGCCGCTAGATACATACGGCCGACACTTCAAAAATCTCTGGTTCAAGTAGTTAGAGAAATAACGTATTTGGGGAATGCCGCTTTAGCGGGGTTCCCCAAATATTTATGATGTAAGGTTTTCTGTGGCGATTTTCAAATTTATCATGCGGCGCTGCGCGCTTGGTTTTCTTACTATCTTCGCTGTTTCACTGTTGATCTTTTTGGTCACGCAAGCATTTCCGTCTGATCCCGCACAGGTAATTCTTGGCCGTGAAGTGACCCCAGAAAGCCTCGCCGCACTCCGTCACGAACTTGGGCTTGACCGATCATCGGTTACCCAATTTCTCGATTGGTTCTTCGGCGTGTTGCAGGGCAATTTTGGTAAATCGTTTGTAACAGAAATGAAAATTAGTGGATATATCGGTTCTCGTATCGGGAATTCGCTGTTCTTGATGTTTATCGGGGCAATAATCTCGATACCGCTTTCGCTGTTGATTGGTTCCTATGCGGCTCTGAAACGCGACAAGAAATTTGACACCATCTCTTCCACTACGTCGCTGTTGGCCGCAGGTATCCCCGAGTTTGTCATGGGAACCGCACTAATTCTCCTACTTTCGACAACTGTTTTTCACGTTCTTCCGGCAATAACGCTTATTGAAGAGGGCCGGCAACCATGGTCCGATCTGACAGGAATGGTATTGCCAGTCGCGACACTCGTGTTATCGGTAACGCCTTATGTTTCACGAACCATGCGCGCCTCGATGATCGAAATGCTTGAGAGCGATTATGTCGAAATGGCCCGTTTAAAAGGTATGCCCGAGCGGTTGGTATTGATTCGACACGCTTTTCCAAATGCCCTTGGACCTGTTTTTCAGGTGATCGCACTCAACCTCGCATATCTGGCCGGCGGTACGGTGATCGTCGAAAGGCTGTTCAACTACCCAGGTGTCGGCAGCGCACTCGCCGACTCGGTGCGTGCTCGTGATCTTCCCGTAATTCAGTTCATCACATTGATGATTGCTGGCGTCTATGTCGTAACCAATCTGATAGCAGATGTCGCAACGGTGTTGGCTACACCGCGACTGCGGACCTCTTTGAAATGAGCTCAGTAGAAGCGCAGTTTGCCGATACGAAGAAGCGTTCGTTTTTTATGAGGTCGTTAGAACTTCGTCGCACGCAAATTGGACTCGCAATCACGGTGATTGTGGTGTTGCTGGCCACTGTTGGCCCCTATTTGGCTCCCCACACCGAGACTGAATTCATCGATATGCCGAACGCACTTTCTATACCGGGCTCACTTTTTGGCACCGATTACCTTGGGCAGGACGTGTGGTCAAGGTTCTTGTTTGGTGGTCGATCCATTCTGCTGCTCTCGCTCGGTGCGACTTCACTCGGGGTTATTGCAGGCACATCGCTCGGGCTGCTTGCTGCGATATCAAAAGGAAAGATTGACGAATTGATAATGCGCACATTCGACATTATTTTGTCGTTTCCTCAAATTCTTCTGGCGTTGTTGTTGATGGCGATGTTCTCGTCAAGCCCGTGGCTAACGATCGCGGCCGTCGCCCTTTCTACAACGCCCAGAGTTGGGCGCATCATTCGCGGCGCGGGACTGTCAGTTGTCGAAAAAGATTATGTGGCCGCAGCCATTGCCCTTGGCGAATCAAGAGTTCACGTTTTGTTCTTTGAGGTGCTCCCGAATGTCACTTCACCGTTACTCGTTGAGGCAAATCTTCGTTTTACGTATTCGATTGCGACCATTGCTTCTTTGGCATTCTTGGGTTTCGCGCCGAGCCCAACCGCTGCGAACTGGGGGACGATGGTGCAAGAAAACAGTACCGCGATAACGGTGCAACCGTGGGGCGCGTTGTTGCCTGTAATCGCAATTGCTTTATTGACAGTTGGTACTGGTCTTATTGGTGACGGTTTGTCGCGGGTGTCCGCTGGCATTGATCGAGGAGGGAAAGGTGAGTAGGGGTCTGATCATCAACGACCTGCGCATCAATGTTGCGTTAACCGGTAACGACATCGTCGACGAAGTATCTCTGGTGATCGAGCCCGGCAAGGTGCTTGGCCTAGTGGGAGAGTCGGGGTCCGGCAAAACCACAGTTGGCCTCGCAGTTCTGGGTCACGCGCGTAGAGGCGTGCAGATTGACCACGGATCTGTAGTTTGTGACGAACTCGATGTCCTTGCCCTTAACGACGAGGATAAGCGCGAAATGCGTGGCGGAAGGGTTTCGTATGTACCTCAAGATCCGGCAGCATCTCTGAACCCGGCGTTGCGAATCGGTCTTCAATTGATGGAAGTGCTTGAGGCTCACGATTTTGGTGGATCGGATAATGCTCGTAGAACGCGAATTAGAGAGATGATGTCAGAAGTGTTGCTGCCGACGGACGACGAGTATTTACTTCGCTATCCACACCAACTCTCAGGCGGGCAACAGCAGCGCGTGGTGCTGGCAATGGCTTTTGCATGTCGCCCGTCGGTGATCGTTCTCGATGAACCGACAACCGGCCTTGACGTATCTACTCAGGAGCATGTGCTGAGCACGGTTCGGACCCTCACACGCGAACACGGTGTCGCCGCGCTATACATCACGCACGATCTCGCAGTGGTGGCAGATCTCGTCGACGATGTTGCGGTCATGTATGCCGGTCGAATCGTTGAGCAGGGGCCGGTACGCGAGATCTTCACTAATCCCGCACATCCTTACACGCGCCACCTTGTCGCCGCGGCGCCTGACATTGCAAGAGGCCGACAGATTGTCGGGCTCGCGGGCCGAGCGCCTTCACCCGGAAAACGGCCTATTGGCTGTGCGTTTGCAATCCGGTGCGGGCTGGCCACGACTGCGTGCAGCACGTCTTTCCCCGCCTCAGTGATCGTGAGCGAACGACATTCTGCGCGGTGTATCAACATCGGTGTTGTGCCTGTTGGAGTGATGGGTCCAAAAATTACGACGCGAAGTCGAGAAGTTGGCGACACGGTAGTCGAGGTCAGTGACGTAACAGCTGGCTACTCGGGCAATATTGTGGTGCGGAATGTTTCATTGACCATTCGAAAAGGTGAATGCCTCGCTCTGGTTGGTGAGTCGGGATCTGGCAAAACTACGGTTTCGCGCTGCATTGGCGGGTTACATCGCGAGTGGGCCGGAGTCATCAAATTCAACGGCGAAGCATTAGGCGCCATGTCGCGCCAGCGCACAATGTCGCAACGTCTTGGCATCCAGTATGTGTTTCAGAACCCATACGGATCGTTGAACCCGAGACGCATGGTGGGAGACTCAATAGTACGCCCATTGATAATCGGTGGCACGACGCGCGACGTCGCCGACAATTTGGTTATCGAAGTTCTTGACAAGGTCAACCTCCCGTCGTCATATGCAACCAAGTTCCCCGATCAATTATCTGGAGGCGAGCGCCAACGAGTGGCGATTGCCCGCGCCTTGATTAGCAACCCCGACGTATTGGTGTGCGATGAGATCACGAGCGCGCTCGATGTTCTTGTACAGGCTGCAATTATCGATCTGCTCGGCGACTTGCGCAAGAATTTGGGTCTCGCGATGTTGTTTGTAACTCACAACCTGCCGCTAGTGCGCAACATCGCCGACGAGGTGGCTGTTATGTCTGACGGACGCATTGTCGAACTTGGCACCGCGGATGAGGTGATTGGAAATCCACAACAGGAGTACACGCAACGGCTGATTTCTGCGACACCAAGTATCGAGAGGGCGATGCGGTGAGCCGTGGGCGAGTAGTCGCCTCGGGCTACGAGGCAGTAGCGAAAATTTTTGACGAGATTCACAGTGGCGCCGCACTGGGCGCATCGTTTGCGGCGATGGTAAATGGCGAACAGGTAGTCGACTTGTGGGGCGGTAGAACTGCGGCGGGCGAACCATGGCTAGATGACACACTGTGCGTGATCGCCTCTGGGACGAAGGGCGTAAGCGCCGTCGTCGTGATGATCTGCGTCGAGCGCGGACTAATCGACTTAGAAGCGCCGATAGAGACGGTGTGGCCAGAGTTTGCAGCAGGGGGCAAAGGCCAAATTCTTATCGGGGATGCTCTGGCCCATATGGCTGGCGTGCCGGGGCTCGAGCACAAGCCGACGATCGAACAACTCGGTGATCCTATTGTGATGGCAAGTCTGTTGGCACAGCAACATCCGTTCGTGCCGATTGGTTCGCCGTGCTATCACGCCCTGACGTTCGGCTGGATTGCGAGCGAGATCGTGCGCAAGTCTGACGGCCGCAGCATTGGCACATTCGTGCGCGAAGAATTGGCTGGGCCTTTGGGTCTTGATTTGCACATTGGCGCGCCAGAAAGCGCGCTGAGTCGCATCGCGCGCACGACCCGCTCTAGTGATTTCGCTTACTCGGCAATTTTGCCTGGTCGCGTGCCCACGCTTGATCCGAGGTTGGAGTTCGTCTACGGAATAATTCCGACCGAGTTTGCGGGCACGCCACGCCTGTCGCGGATGGAGCTGCCAGGCGCGGGGGCGGTTGCAACGGCTCACGCGATGTCGCGCCTATACGGCATGCTCGCCAATGGCGGAGTCCTCGACGGCGTGCGCGTCATGCAACCAAAGACGATCGCGATTGCGCGCCGCCAGCGATCACTCGGCAACGATCCGCTTTCTGACAGATTGTTGCGCTTCGGGGTCGGCTTCGAACTCAATCCAAATCCGTCGTGCCTCGGCGGGCCGATCGACGCGTTCGGCCACACCGGCGCGGGCGGCTCGACGCACGGGGCGTGGCCAAGTTTGCGCGCGAGTTTTTCTTACGCGATGGGCGAGTTTCGCCCCGAAAATAACGATGGGCGAGCGAAACGATTGGTGACAGCGCTTGAGGCCTGCATCACCGCCTAGTTTTTGTTAGGTGCTACTTGCCCGTCCATTTCGGAAGACGCTTCTCGGCAAATGCGGCGGGGCCCTCCTGCGCATCTTGCGAATCGACGGCTGCCCTAAAGGACGGATGGATACGCATCGCTATCATCGCGTCGGCAACCGAAAGGTCTTCGGTGGCGCGAATGATATCGAGCACGGCGGACACACTTAGCGGGGCGGACTTACAAATTTCGGCGGCGAGTGCGCGCGCTGCGCTCATCAAGTCATTTTTCGGCACGACCTTGTTGACTATGCCCCACGATTCGGCCGCTGTCGCTTCAAGTTTGCGACCGCCGATGATGATCTCGTTAGCCAGCTGGCGTGGCAGCAGTCGCGGCAACCTAACGGTGCCGGCGTCGGGCAACACGCCGACGCGCGTCTCTGGCAAGAAGAATTGGGCGTGGTCGGCGGCGACGATGAAGTCTGCCGCCATCGCCATCTCGAACCCGCCGCCTGCCGCTATGCCGTTGACGGCGGCAATGATTGGCTTGTTGCGCACGGGTAACTCGGCGAAGCCGCCGAAGCCGCCGACGCCGT
>JAYTUM010000180.1:0-1444 GCA_043744575.1 Acidimicrobiales bacterium
GGGACCAAGGGTCACTATGGCTATCAGGTTTGGCAATCGATCCTAAGTATCTCGAACGGCGGTGTCCTTGGCGTCGGTGCGGGCGAAGGCACTGGCAAGTGGGGCTATGTTCCGCTAGCGCACAGCGATTTTATTTTTGCGATCATCGGCGAAGAGTTTGGTCTAATCGGCGCGACCGCAGTGATCGGACTCTTCATGGTCCTGGCTTACTGCGGCACCCAAGCCGCTCTCGGCGCGCGCGACCCGTTCGGTGCGGTTCTGGCGGGCGGTATTACGACTTGGTTTTGCGTGCAGGCGAGCATCAACATTGGCGGCGTCACTGGAGCCATGCCCGTTACGGGGCTGACACTTCCGCTCATCTCATACGGCGGAAGTTCGCTGTTTATGTCGATGGCGGCGGCAGGATTGTTGCTCAATGTTGCCCGTAACATGAAGTGATCCCGACAGCAACGATCACCTTTGCCGTGATTGCCGGAGGTGGTACCAGCGGCCATGTCGTACCGGCACTAGCGATCGCCGAGTTACTTGGCGAGGCTGGGCATTCTCGCGATTCAATTCACCTGATCGGATCAGATCGTGGTGCCGAGGTGCAATTGTTTGCTAACTCTGGGCACGATTACACGCTGTTTCGCGTCAGCGGCTTGCAGCGCAGCCTCAAGCCGCATCAAGTTGCGCGCTCAGTGGCCATGGTGCCCCGGATCATCTTGGCGACTCGCTCGGCGAAAAAGTTGCTGCGCCAGTTGCGACCGCGCGTGGTCGTGTCGGTTGGTGGTTACGCGAGCATCCCCGCGGTGCGTGCCGCGCGTGCTCTGAATGTCCCGGTTGTCACGTGCTCATACGACAGGCGACCGGGTCTCGCCACAATTGTGCAGTCGCTGTCTGCCAAGGTCAGCGCCGTTGCTTATCTTCCGAGTGGTTTGCGGCGGGCGAAGTTAACGGGTGCACCCGTGCGTGCTTCGCTGCGTCACCTTGACCGCACGGCGCGCCGCGAGGCGGCGCTCAGCAATTTACAAATACCACAAGACAAGCAAGTAGTCGTAGTGATGGGAGGTTCGCTCGGCTCCGCTGTGCTTAACACTGCGCTCGAAGGCGTACTAGTGATGTGGTCGTTGCGCGACGACCTGGCCGTACTGCACATCACCGGCGCACGATATCTCGACGAAAAGGCGCCAGCCCTGCCCCAGGGCTCGGCGCTGTGGTACCGAAGAGTCGCGTACTGCGAGAACATGGCAGATGTCTACGCTGCGGCCGACTTGGTCGTGGCGCGCTCGGGTGCTAGTACGGTCGCCGAGATCGCTACGGTCGGAATCGCGGCAATTCTTGTGCCGTGGAAGGATTCCGCCGAAAATCACCAACACACCAACGCGCAGTGGCTGGCTTCGCAAGGTGGCGCCGTCATGTTGAGCGAAACCGATCTGAGCAGCGCGTCGCTGCACGCAGCCGT
>JAYTUM010000181.1:0-5533 GCA_043744575.1 Acidimicrobiales bacterium
CGTTGGACATTTTGAGTCGCATTCGGGGCTCGGCACCGTCGGAGTTGTTAACGGTCGCCGCGTGATGGTCGGCGGCGAGCCGCTGTTTGCCTCGGCGATGGTAGTAATTCCTTCCGACCTAAAAGTCGCTCTTGAAAAGGCTCGTAATACTGGCAATACCCCCGTGCTTGTGGCCGTCGATGGTTTGGTACGCGGCGTGTGCGTGGTTGCCGACAGTCCGAAGACAACAAGCGCAGAGGCGATTCAAGACCTGCGCAACTTGGGGTTGCGTTCGGTACTGCTGACTGGTGACAACCGCGAAACCGCGATCGCCGTGGCTCGGCAAGTGGGAATCGAGACCGACGAGCAACACGTAATCGCCGGCGTCTTGCCGGCAGAAAAAGTGCGCGTTGTTGCCGACTTGCAAGAGCGCGGATACGCGGTGGCTATGGTCGGTGACGGTGTAAACGACGCTGCGGCGTTGGCGCAGGCGGATGTCGGTATTGCGATGGGCACTGGCACCGACGTGGCGATGAACGTCAGCGACCTAACCATCGTGAGCGGCGACTTGCGCCTTGTATCTGATGCAATCTTGCTTTCGCGCGCCACTTTACGCACGATCAGTGCCAATGTCTTTTGGGCGTTTGCTTTCAATGTTGCAGCGATACCGCTTGCGGCGTTTGGTTACATGAACCCGACGTGGGCCGGCTTGGCAATAGCTCTATCGGGCGTGTTCGTCGTCAGCAACAGTTTGCGATTGCGCCGCACGAAACTTACGCCTCACACTGCATTCGTTCACGCAACTCGATAATTCCGTCGTGGCGCCAAGTGCGCACGGTGCGCACCGCAACACCATGATGTTTGGCGATACTCTCGTAGCTTTCGCCGTCGGCCAACCGCCTCATTATTTCTACATATTTTGGTAGTAGCCCTAATTTTTCTGCATCAATCAATACTTTGTCAATCTCATCTCTCGCCGTCCGTTCCCGTGACGGCTCGGCGAATCGCTCGAGATCCGGGGAGTGTTTGAGCTCGAATTTGAGCGCCTGTCGGCGTGAGTTGCGCACGAACGCGAAGTACTCGGCATCGCGCACGAGGTTTGAAGCGACTTTATTGGGCCGACGCTCGATTGGGTATGTGCGAATCAACTCCCAGGCGTGTGAGAGAGTGTCGGTGATGGCCTCGCTGGCCCCGCCCTGCACGATTCGTCCGCGCCTGTAACCAACCGACAAGAGCGGCGGCAAAATTCGCTGCAGTACAATGCGCGCCGCAAGATCGTCGCGCTTTGCACACTCGACAAGCAACAGTAGGTATCGATCACCTTTCGAGTCGGCGAACCCGGTATTGAAACCGGCGCGAAACAGTACGTCGTCGAGACTTCTGACCGGCTTGCCGGGTAGGCCCCAACCGTTACAGCGCTGGATGTTCTCGTCGCGTCTGCACAGCAATGTCCACTCTTCAACGAGCCGTCGAACGATGGGTAACTGTGAAGCTGGGTGGCAGATGCGTGATTGCTGTTTTTTTGCAGTTGATGTGGTCATGCCCAGGAGCATCCACAAGTGGCTCACCGGGCCTGATCTTGAAGGTCTCACCGCAACCCTCACCGCTGCTTTTACATCACATTTCGCCTAATCTTGCGCAATATGCGCATCTCACTTCCGTCAGGTACATCAGCAGAGGTCGATCGGTCGGCCCCTGCGCCCGCGATGGGACTCGTGATCGCACCGGATATTTTTGGCCTACGGCCGCTGTTCGATGAGATCGTCGCCCGCTTGGCGCGCGAGTGGAACATGGCCGTTGCGGCGGTCGAACCATTCCCCGGCATGGATGCGAGCGCCGACGTTGATTCTCGCTTCACTGCAATGTCGATGCTGAGCGATGAGGTTCACTTGCGCGATCTACTCGAGGCCGCAGACGCGCTTGGCACACTGCGGGTCGGGTTGATCGGGTTTTGCATGGGAGGAATGTATTGCCACAAAGCCGCGCGAAGCGATCGGTTCGCGCGCATCAGCAGTTTTTACGGGATGATTCACGTGCCGGAAGGGTGGCGCGGTCCAACCCAAGGCGACCCCATCGATTTCTTGGTCGCGGGACACTCCGATCGGGTGCTGGCAATAGTCGGTGAGCAAGACCCTTACACGCCGCCCAATCACGTCAATGAATTGCGCAAGGCTGGCGTTACCGTGAGGACGTACCCCGAAGCGGCTCACGGATTCGCCCACGATGCATCGCGGCCCGCACACCGCGGCGTCGACGCTGCCGACGCGTTTGACGCGACGAAGAACTGGTTGCTGGATAATTAGCTAGAGCGAACCGAGAGACGATCGCGCATCAAGATTTTGTATTGACGATCGTGCTGCTCGAGCCAGCCTAAACGAATGAAACTGGCGATCGCCTTGTTCACGCGCTCGCGTGATGCGCCGACCATTCCGGCCAACTCTTCTTGTGTGACCGGCAAAACAAATTCGTCTTTGCCCGACGAAAGCTCGAGCAGCCTCTTTGCTGTTCTGCCGGTGACGTCAAGGAAGACGCTGTCGGCGAGCACCTCATCCATCACGCGAAGACGCGATGCGAGCAACTTGATTACGCCCCACAACATGTTTGGCGCGGATTTGAGCTGTTCGAGAACGGGTGCGTAGGCAATTCGCAGCACTGATGAAGTCTCAATCGCGCGGGCCATTGCGCTGCGCGGGCCATCGTCGAGCATGCCCAGTTCGCCAAACAAGTCGCCAGTCTCCATAAGTGCGAGCATGCTCTCGCGACTGTCTAAGGGCTTGTTACCAATTGCGATCGCAATGCGGCCGCTGAGTACGACGAACAGCGCGTCCGGTGTATCGCCCTCGTTGAACAACACGTCGCCGCGCTGCAAGGTGCGTATTTGCGCCTGCGCGCTGATGGCGCTAAGTACATCGGCTGGAGTTTCGGCGAAAAATGCCGTTTGCGAGAGAATTGCTTCGTGTGTCATGCGAATAATAACGGTACTACCCTAAATGGGTATGCCAACTACTACCAATGAAATTGTTTGGACAGTTGTTGTGGCAGCGGGGTCTGGCGCGCGCTTTGGCGGGCCCAAGCAATTTGCAATGGTGGGGGATCAAAGGGTTCTCGATTGGTCGGTCGCTGCGGCCCATTCGGTAAGCGCCGGCGTTGTCGTTGTTCTGCCGGCGGCAGAGGCGGCGCGCGAGGGTGGCGTCGTTGGCGGGGCGACTCGCAGCGAATCGGTTCGACGCGGGCTCGCAGCTGTGCCCGTGGAAGCAACAATTATTTGCGTGCACGACGCTGCGCGACCATTTGCCAGCAAGCATCTATTCAGGGAAGTTGTTGCCGCTGTGCGTGGCGGTGCAGACGGCGCGGTGCCGGCCCTGGCCGTAACCGACACGATCAAGCAGATCGATGCCCACAACGTTGTGATTTCGACGCCTAACCGCGACAACCTCGTGGCTGCGCAGACGCCGCAGGCATTTCGTGCCAGCGTGTTGCGTCTAGCGCACTTGGCAGAACCCGAGGGTACCGATGATGCTCTGCTAGTTGAGGCAATTGGCAAGCGAGTTGTGGTAGTGCCAGGCGAGGCGCTAAACCGCAAACTAACGACGCTGGAAGACCTTGAATGGGCTCGTGCGGCTACGCGCAGCGAGGTGTAAGAATTCAGCGATGACAATTTCTGTGCGCGTCGGCCAAGGTTTTGATATCCACAAATTTGTCGACGCTTCGGTCGGCGATCGCAAGTTGATCCTCGGAGGCGTCGAGTTTGCTGGCGAGCGTGGCCTATTCGGACACAGTGACGCCGATGTCGTCGCGCACTCGGCCGCCGATGCACTGTTGGGGGCGGCCGGGCTTGGCGACATCGGCCAGTACTTTCCTGACACGGATCCAAAATGGAAGAATGTCGACTCGATTTTGTTGTTGCAAACCGTCGCGCAGATGGTTCGCGATGCTGGTTTCGAGATTGGCAATGTTGACTGCAGCGTGGTCTGCGAAGTGCCCAAACTTGCGCCTCACCGCGATGCAATGCAACAGCGACTCAGCGACGCCGTTGGTGCTGGCGTCACTGTTAAGGGCCGTCGCGCCGAAGGTTTGGGCGCGCTCGGTCGTAGCGAGGGCATCGCCTGTTGGTCGGTAGCAGTTGTACAACTAATGAAGGCTGGTAACTAATGGCGCGAGGTGGTGGAGGCGGGCGTAAACCGCCGCGCGGTGGCAAGGCAGCCGGTCGACCTACTCGCGCGCGCCCAGAGCGCGGCAGAACCGGTACCGGGCATCCGGGAAAGAGCAAGTCGGGTGGTCCCGCATCGCGAAGTAAGCCAGTAGCAAGCCCCGCTCGTAGTAGGTCGGGTGCGCCCGCATCGCGCGGCGCGCGACCAACCGTGCGACCGGGTGCAGCGAAGGGCATTCGCGGCGTCGATCGGGCGCGCACCGCGTACACAACCGACCACGGTATTGGTGGATCCCAGATCGAAGGTCGTCAGGCCGTGCGCGAACTGTTGATCGCGCAAAAACGCCGCGTGCTCGAGATCTGGGTGTCGGACGATCTTGAAGACAATCAGATTATTGACGACATCGTCGATCTCGCATCTGCGCAACGAGTGCCACTTCGCCGAGTGAAGCGCAAGGACATCGACCGCGATGCTCGCAGCGAAGCGCCACAAGGCATCCTCGCTAAGGCAGAGCCAATCACCGAGTTCGATCTTGCCGAATTACTTCGCGACACCAAGTCGCCACAGTTTTACGTTGCTGTCGATGGTGTAACCGACCCCGGCAACCTCGGAGCAATCTTGCGTTGCTGTGACGGTGCCGGCGTAACGGCTGTCGTCTTGCCACGACACCGCGCCGTACACATCACGCCAACCGCCGCAAAGTCTGCTGCAGGCGCGGCCGAATATGTGCCGATGTGTGTTGTCGGTGGTTTACCAACGGCGCTCAAGCAGTTGAAAGACGCCGGCGTGTGGGTCATTGGTCTCGATGACTCGGCCGACCGCAGTATTTTCGAGATGGGCTCGCTTGTAAGAGAATCAGTTTGCATTGTTCTGGGCGCCGAAGGTGCAGGCTTGTCGAGGCTTGTTCGCGAGCGCTGCGATGTGTTGGTCAGCATCCCGATGTTCGGCGCACTGTCTTCGCTCAATGTTTCAGTTGCGACTGCCCTGGCGACTTATGAAGTAGTACGTGCGCGGCGTGCGCCAGACGGACGATCAGCGCCCGAGTGATTTCTGCAAAATTGACGTAATATATAGGTCGCGCGTCAGCGTGCACGCCGGGTTAGCTCAGTGGTAGAGCAACGCACTTGTAATGCGTAGGTCCTCAGTTCAATCCTGAGACCCGGCTCCAATAGGCAAAATTCTTAGTTTGTCTCCGATAGAGGTCGCCTCAAGCGAGACCCAGAAGTGAGCCCTAGGACCATCAGCATGAGAACTCCCGCCGCCGGCCAAAAGAACGGTGGCGGGATGATCAACATGACCACCCCGATCGCAGCATATTTGACTCGTACTCGACGGGTCGCAAGGGCGGCGACAATAAATGCAAAACCACCGACTAATACGATGAGGTCTCCGAATTCAGTCGT
>JAYTUM010000182.1:0-1440 GCA_043744575.1 Acidimicrobiales bacterium
CCGTGACCCGCGATGTCGTGCGCCAATACATAAGTTTTCTGACGACGCGTAAGCAGGCCAAGCGCAGCGTGACTCGCAAGTTGGCTTCGTTGCGCCGTTACTTCGGTTGGCTGGCGCGCAATGGCGTAATCGACGCCGACCCGACTGCTGGGGTGCGCACGCCGAGTGACTCTGGTCGCCTGCCGAAGGTGCTCACAGCGGAACAACTATCCGCATTGCTGATTTCATCTGACAATGGGGCACCAGAGTGGCGCTCCGCGCGCGATACCGCGGTGATCGAGTTGCTTTACGGCAGTGGGCTGCGCGTGAGCGAGTTGTGCGGACTCGAGGTCAACGGAATCAACGTTAAAGCGCAGTCGATCGTGGTGATGGGTAAGGGCTCGAAGGAGCGGCGGGTGCCCGTTAGCGAGCCATCGGTGGTGGCTGTCAGTGATTGGCTCAAGTTGCGCAACGAACTCGTCGCTGACCCCTGTGAGGCAGCGATGTTTTTGAACACGCGCGGCAAGCGCCTGACCCCGCGCGACGTGCGTCGACTGATCGACGCACGCTCGCTGGCGCCGACCCACCCGCACGCGCTGCGCCACACTTTTGCCACGCACCTGCTTGACAATGGCGCAGACTTGCGCGCGGTGCAAGAATTGCTGGGGCACAGCGACGTGGCGACAACGCAGCGCTATACCCACGTCAGTAAAGAGCGGCTGAAGTCCGCATACGGAGCCACCCACCCGCGGGCATAATTGGGGAGCATGAATGCGCTCCCTGTTCGCCTCACGATCGACGAGGCATGGCGACGGTGGCAACTTGAAAAAGATGTGCTGGCGCGAGAATTCTTGGTCGTTCACTACGCCTCGCTGATCAAGTTCGTTGCCGGACGACTTGCCGCTGGGTTGCCAAAGCGCGTTGAGACGGCAGACCTTGTTGGAGCCGGCGTGTTCGGGCTGATGCATGCGATCGATCGTTACGAGCCGACGCACGGAGCCAAGTTCGAGACGTACGCGATTCCGCGCATTCGCGGCGCTATTCTCGACAGCCTGCGCGCACTCGACTGGGTGCCGCGCACGGTGCGCTCGCGCTCGCGCACCATCGAGTCGACCATCTCGCAACTCGAACACGCGCTCGGCCGCTCGCCGAGCGACGAAGAGATCGCCGCCAAGCTCGAAATCAGCGACTCCGAGTTTCAAAGGTGGCTGACCGACATCGCCGCCAGCTCAATCGGGCCGCTGGATCACGTGATGGCAGATAATACGGCCCAACCCACACATAGTGATGTCTACAGAGCGACGTCGCCAGACGCCGTCGTCGAGGCCGACGAATTGCGCAAAGTGATGCGCCAAGAAATTAAAAAGTTGCCAGACCGAGAACGAACTGTGTTGGTGCTCTATTACGAAGAAAATCTCACTCTCAATGAAATCGGCGATGTGCTCGGCGTTACCGAGAGTC
>JAYTUM010000183.1:0-5522 GCA_043744575.1 Acidimicrobiales bacterium
AATGTCGTGACCAGAATTCGTGGCGATCGCGACGATGTTTTTAGCCACGGTTTTATCTGCCCCAAGGGAAGCACCCTCAAGCAACTGCACGAAGATCCAAATCGCCTGCGACAACCCCTGATCAAGCGCAACGGCGTGCATGTGCCGGCAACTTGGGCCGAGGCATGGACCGAAGTAGCGCGCGGACTGGCCGCGGTAATTGAGAAGCATGGCCGCGAGTCGATCGGCACCTATCTGGGCAATCCAAATGCGCACAACTTGGCGTCGCTAATCTACAACCGCACGCTGCTCACGGGGATCGGCTCGCGCCAGCGCTACAGCGCGTCGTCGGTAGATCAATTACCGAAACAGGTTTCGTCTGGATATATGTTCGGCACGCCGGTTTCGGTGGCGATACCCGACATCGACCGCACCCAATACATATTGATGCTCGGCGCAAACCCTTATGCGTCGAACGGCAGTCTATGCACTGCGCCCGATTTTCCTGGACGCCTCGAAGCGATGCGCGCCCGCGGGGGAAAACTTGTTGTCGTCGATCCGCGCCGCAGTCGCACCGCCGACGAGGCTGACGAGTGGCTGGCAATTCGTCCGGGCACCGATGCCTTGTTGCTCGCCGCGATAGCCAACACGCTGTTGAGCGATGGCGTTGCCGATGTCGGCGACCACGTGCGCGGCTTCGTCAACGGACTCGACCAATTGCCGCAGGCGCTCGCCGAATTCACGCCACAAAATGTCGAGCGCGCGACGGGCATTAGTTCCGAAACAATCAAACGCATCGCCCACGAACTCAACGACGCGCCAAGTGCTCTCGTGTACGGGCGTATCGGCACGACGACGGTCTTGTTCGGCACCACGGCGTCTTGGCTCGTTGATGTCGTCAACACTCTGACGGGCAATCTCGACAATGCGGGGGGAGTGATGTTTCCGAAGCCCGCTACCGGCGGTCCAACGGTTCGTGGCAAGCGCGGCGGCGCGGGGTTTCGCATCGGGCGCGGCCACTCGCGGGTCAGCAACTTTCCCGAGGCGCTGGGCGAGTACCCAGTTGGCCTACTGGCCGAAGAGGTAACGACTGCCGGTGCGGGCCAGATTCGGGCCTTCGTCACGGTCGCGGGTAATCCGATCTTGTCTACGCCTAACAGCGTGCAGCTCGCAGCGGCGCTCGACGACCTCGACTTCATGGTCAGCGTCGATATTTATCTGAACGAGACAACACTGCACGCCGACGTGATCTTGCCGCCTCCTTCACACCTCGAACGCAGCCACTACGACGTCGTGTTTAGCGGGTTCTCGATTCGCAACATCGCAAATTTCAGCGAGCCAGTTTTCGAGCGCGCCGCCGATCAACCCGACGAGTGGGAAATCTTGCTCAAATTGGCGGGAATTGCCCAAGGGTTGGGCGCCGACATCGAGGCGAGCGTCGTTGATGACTTCACTCTTGATGCTTTGCTCGACAGTGTGCTCAAGGATTCGTCGTCCTCAATATATGGTCGCGACGCGCAGGTGCTGCGAGCCGAACTGAGCCTCGGCGGCAATTCGGGGGCAGACAGAATGCTTGACCTATTGCTGCGCACAGGTCCTTACGGCGATGGCTTTGGCGCCGTGCCAGCCGGCATGAGTTTGCAAAAACTGCGCGACAATCCGCACGGCATCGATCTGGGTGCGCTCGAGCCGCGGCTTCCAGAAATGTTGCGCACGATTTCGGGCAATATCGAGTTAGCACCGGAGCCGTTGCTGGCAGACTTGCCGCGACTTGCGAACTCGATGCGAGACTTTGACGACGAGCAGATGGTTCTCGTCGGTCGACGTCACCTGCGATCAAACAATTCGTGGATGCACAACATCGAAGTGCTTGTACGAGGGAAGCCGCGATGCACGCTGCATATCAATCCACAAGATGCTGCGCGTCTCGGAATCAATGATGGTGCGAGCGCGCGCGTAACGAGCCGCGTTGGATCAGTGGATGTCATCGCCGAAGTAACTGATTCCGTGCGTGAAAAAGTCGTTAGTCTTCCGCACGGCTGGGGGCATTCGGTTAGCGGCACTCAAATGCGCGTGGCCGGCGAATTCGCCGGGATCAACTCAAATGTGCTCACCGATGAGCGCGAAATGGACCCGCTTTCGGGTACCGCGGTGCTCAACGCCATCCCCGTGACTGTGTCCGTTGCCTAACGGCAACAAAGGCGAAAAAACACGGTTATCAACAGGTCAGAAGCAGTTGTCCACCGCTAAAGCCCAATGTCCACAAGGGAATCCACAGAAACAAATAGAAATACACAGGGTTGTCCACTTCCAATTCACAGGACTCTCTCTTAAACTCCTTTATATGACATTTAGGTGTCACTTTTTGAAGTCGCGCAATGCTCTACAGGGTAAGGGTTTGAGGGTTCGAACGATTCCTAAAAATAACCTGATGATGATTGACACGAGCTAATTTCAATGCTGTAATGGCTCACCACAAGTTGTAGCCAAAACTGCGGCTTGTGGCCGATTAGCACAATATGTAGTGGTACACAAGGTTTTCAAACTAGCAAGGTTTTCAAACTAGACAAGGTATGCAAATTAGGAAGGTAAACAAAATGTCAATTGCCCCAGAACGTCTCGCGATCGGGATTCGCCGCCTATTCACATCTGCTGGTGTGCACCCCTACGACCAGATGGTCTGGGAGAAGCGCGATGCCCGCATCGCCAACTGGAAGGACGGTACCAACGCCTTCGAGCAACTGGGCGTCGAATTCCCAGTCGGCTGGTCGCTGAATGCCACAAACATCGTTTCTCAGAAATATTTCCGGGGCACACCGGGCACTCCTGAACGCGAGCAATCGCTACGCCAGGTAATCGACCGCGTCGCAGACACGATCGCAAACTGGGGCATCGAGGGCGGATACTTTGCAGACACCGAAGAGGCCGAAGCATTTCGTGATGAGTTGAAGTTCATCTTGGTGACGCAGCGAGCCGCATTTAACTCTCCGGTGTGGTTCAACATCGGCGTGCCGGGTGTTCCTCAGCAGGCGAGTGCTTGCTTCATCTTGGCCGTTGACGACACGATGGACGCAATTCTCAACTGGTACAAAGAAGAAGGAATCATTTTCAAGGGCGGTTCTGGTGCGGGCATCAACCTGTCCAATATTCGATCGAGCGCGGAGCACCTGAAAGGCGGCGGCACCGCCTCGGGCCCAGTGAGTTTCATGCGCGGCGCAGATGCGTCGGCGGGCACAATTAAGTCTGGTGGTAAGACGCGTCGCGCCGCCAAGATGGTAATCCTCAACGCCGATCACCCAGACATCGAAGAGTTCATCTGGTGCAAGACCCGCGAAGAGAAAAAGGCCCGAGCTTTGCGCGACGCCGGCTTCGATATGGATCTCGATGGCGCCGACTCGTTCTCGGTGCAATACCAAAACGCCAACAACTCGGTGCGTGTCACCGACGAGTTCATGAACGCCGTTAAGGAAGACCGCGATTGGACGCTCAAGGCCGTCAAAGACGGCGCCCCAATTCGTACGATTCGCGCCCGTGACCTGTGGCGCCAGATCGCCACCGCCTCCTGGGAGTGCGCAGACCCTGGTCTGCAGTTCGACACAACCATTAACAAGTGGCACACCGCGCACGCCACGGGTCGCATCAACGGTTCGAACCCTTGCAGCGAATACATGCACATTGATAACTCGGCATGCAACTTGGCTTCGATCAACTTGCTCAAGTACCTCGGCGAAGACGATGTCTTCGATGTCGAGTCGTATCGCCACACCATCGAGGTGATGTTCACGGCGCAAGAGATCCTCGTCGGCAACGCCGACTATCCAACAGAAAAAATCGGCGAAAATAGCCGCATCTTCCGTCAGCTCGGTCTCGGCTACGCAAACCTTGGCGCGCTGTTGATGGCACTCGGTATGCCCTACGACTCGGACGGCGGTCGCGCCTGGGCCGCCGCGCTGACATCACTAATGACGGGTCACGCCTACGCCACCAGCGCCCGCACGGCCAGTCGCATGGGTTCGTTCTCTGGCTTCGCCGCCAACGAGCGTTACATGCTCAACGTCTTGCGGATGCACCGAGACGCCAACTATGAAATCAAAAACATCGACTCCGTACAGCAAGATCTAGTCGTTGCCGCTAGCGACTCATGGGAGGCCGCAGTACGTGACGGCGAAGAGTACGGGGTGCGCAATAGTCAGGCAACCGTGCTCGCGCCAACCGGCACCATCGGCCTGATGATGGATTGCGATACGACAGGCATCGAGCCAGACCTCGGTCTCGTAAAGTTTAAGAAGCTTGTCGGCGGCGGCAACATGTCGATTGTCAACCAAACCGTGCCGCGCGCCCTGACCCAACTTGGCTACATCGCCAAACAGGTTGACGACATCGTGGCCTACATCGACGTCAACAAGACGATCGTCGGTTCGCCAGACCTCAAGGCCGAGCACCTACCCGTGTTCGCCTGCTCGATGGGCGACAACACGATTCACTACGAGGGACACGTGCGCATGATGGGTGCGACACAGCCGTTCTTGTCGGGGGCGATCTCCAAGACTGTGAACATGCCGGAAGACGCCAGCATTGAAGACATCGAGGAGTTGCACATGTTGTCATGGGAGCTCGGCGTCAAGGCAGTTGCCGTGTACCGCGATAATTGCAAGGTCGGTCAGCCACTATCAACAGCCAAGAAAGATGGCGAGAAGGGCACGGCCGATGCCGCCGCCATAGGCGAAGTCAACGATGTTGTTGAGCACGTTGTCGAGCGCATCGTTGAGAGAATCGTGCACCAGCCAATTCGCCAGAAGTTGCCGCGGTCGCGCCGCGGTCGCACCTTCGAGTTTCGCGTGGCCGATTGCAAAGGATTCGCCACGGTAGGCGAGTATGCAGACGGTCGCCCTGGCGAAGTATTCCTCACCGTATCGAAGCAGGGCTCAACTCTGGCGGGCATCATGGACGCCTTCGCTAAGAGCATCTCCTACGGCCTGCAATACGGGGTGCCACTACGCGCCTTCATCGAGGCATTCATCAACACGCGCTTCGAGCCGGCCGGCATGACTGATGATGCCGACATTCGCATGGCCTCTTCGATCGTTGACTATCTGTTCCGTCGCCTCGCAGTTGAGTACCTAAGCGACAACGAGCGCGCCGAGTTGGGCATTTACACCCGCGAAGAGCGCTTGCAGCCGACGCTGCCCGGCGTTGAAGAGTCGCTGGTCGAGACAACCCAAGGCATTGACGTGATGGCCGACCCGAAGACGATCCCTTCAGTGTCTGACTTGGTGCTCGAAATCGATCGCGCCGCACAGAGTCAGCCTCGTCATAGTGCCTCTACACCGGCAAAAACCGGCCAGATCTGCTCATCGTGTGGTTCGGCAAATATGCAACGCGCTGGCGCGTGTTACGTGTGTGGCGACTGCGGGTCGAGTAGCGGCTGCTCCTGATTTAACGGTTGCTCCTGAATTAGCGGTTCTGGCAGGGCATGCGCTTAATGCCGTTGATGAAGTTGCTGCGCAGGTATTCGGGCTCGCCCGTGATTTGCAAGTTGGGCA
>JAYTUM010000184.1:0-5519 GCA_043744575.1 Acidimicrobiales bacterium
GGCATGGCTGCGACCGGCGCGTCGGGCACGACGACGGTTAAGTACGGGGCGATGAAAGAACTCGTGCTCGGGTTAACGGTTGTTACCGCCGCCGGCAAGATAATTCAGACATCGCGCCGCGCCAGAAAGACTTCTGCCGGGTACGACCTGACGCACCTGTTTGTCGGCTCGGAGGGCACTCTCGGCGTCATCACCGAATTGAACCTGCGCCTGTTTGGGATACCTGAAGTTATTGCCGCCGCGACGATGCAGTTTCCGAGCGTGCGCGACGCCGTCAATGGCGTGATTGAAGTGATTCAGTTCGACCTCGATGTGGCCAGAATCGAACTGATTGACAGCAACGCCGTTCGCGTCGTTAACGCATACTCAAGTTCCGGTCTCCCAGAGCAGGCACTGTTGTTGCTTGAGTTTCATGGCTCGCCTGAAACGGTCGAAATTAATGTCGCTGCTGTCTACGAAGTGTTGGCTCGTCACGGCGGTACCGGTTTCACAAAAACTACGGATGAGGGCGAGCGTCGTCGGCTGTGGCAGGCGCGCCACGACGCCGCGATTGCGTGCAAGTCTCTGATATCCAACAGCAGAATTTTTTCGACCGACGTTTGCGTGCCGATCTCGCGGCTTGCCGACTGTATTGAGCAGACCCAACAGGATCTGGCGTCTGAAGACATTGTTGGTCCGATCGTCGGCCACGTCGGCGACGGCAACTTTCATGTTTTGCTCGCGGTAAACCCAGACAATCACGAGGCCGTGTTAGTGCTCGAACGGTTTCACGCGCGGCTCGTGGCGCGCGCATTGTCGATGGAGGGCACGTGCACGGGCGAACACGGCATTGGCATCGGTAAGTTGCAATTCTTAATTGACGAACTGGGTGAGCAGACCGTATCGGTGATGGCGCAGATCAAAGGGGCTCTCGACCCGAACGGCATTTTGAATCCAGGTAAAATTATTGCCGACAGGTTCTTCGAGTCAATTGCGGCTCGTTGAACCGGCAAAAACTCCGAGGGCAATAAAAATAGTTCCGGAAATGTATCGCTGGATAAAAGGGAGCGACTTGCCGCGCAGCAATTTGTCGCGTAACGCGCTCGCTGTTAGTGCGTATATCATGTCGGTGGTTATGCCGATCACTACGAAGGTCGATCCCAACACCAGTGACTGCAGCGCCGCCGAACCGCGGTCGGCGTCAATGAACTGCGGCAAGAACGAGAGAAAAAAAAGGGCCACCTTCGGATTGAAGATGTTGACCACTATGCCTTGAGTGAACGAGCGCTTCAGGCTTGCCCCTGCCACTGTCGCGTTCATCTCGGCTGGTCTGCGAACCAGTGTGCGCACGCCGATGTAGACGAGGTAGCCCGCGCCTATCCACTTAACGACATTGAACGCAGTCGCCGAGGTGGCGATGACGGCCGAAAGGCCTACGGTGGCCGCTACGACGTGCACGAAGTTGCCGATCTCTAATCCGGCAACGGCGGCGATCGCCATGTTGCGACCGTCGGAGACGCTGCGGTTGATGATGTACAGGACGGCTGGCCCCGGAATCAGCAGGAGGGCGAGCGAGGCGACGGCAAAAGTCACCAGTGAATCAAGCGCGGGCATTCCTTGACTCTAGGTGTATGGTCTAGTTACGGCACACAAAAAACTTCGGGGGTTTGTTTTGAAGCGATTTTGCACGGTTTTGTCTTCGGTATTATTGGTAGCGGCAACGGTCGGGGCCTGTGGCGGAGACAACAACGACTCGTCCGATGCCACCAACAACGACATTTCTGGCAGCGTCAGGGAGTGGGTTGTAGCGGTAAACGCAACCACCGCCAAGGCTGGCGACGTTACATTCACAATCACGAATAAAGGCACGATCGGTCACGAGTTTTTGGTGGTCAAGACCGACATCGAGAACGGCAAGATTCCGCTGGCCGGCGACGAATTCAAAGAGCCATCCGACGGGGTAGAAGTGATCGACGAGATTCACGAATTTAAAGCCGGAGAGACGAAATCGTTGACGGTGACGCTCGAGCCCGGTAATTACCAACTGGTCTGCAACCTGCCAGCCCACTACGGCGCGGGAATGCACTTGTCATTCAAGGTGATTGCCTAGTCTCTGAGTTCGCCGTACAAATGCGGCGCAGTTAGTCTTGGCGTATGAGAGTTTCGGTCGACGCTGGGTCGTGTCACGGCCATCAAATGTGCGCGATCGCCGCGCCTGAAGTTTTTGGTAGCGACGAATTAGGAAATGCAACCGTGCTGATAAGCGGCGACATCCCTGTCGTGTTGCAGGCCAAGGCTCGTCGCGCCGAATCGAACTGCCCCGAAAGGGCGATCGTAATTACTGAGTGATTTTGGCGACGAGCAATGGGGGTTGTGAATGTCTGATGCGATAAAGCCAGTCGAAGATCTGCTTACCGACTACGACATCTTTGACCCTGAGTTCATTCGCGATCCATATCCGAGCTTCGGCGAGATTCGAGAGTCGAAGTGTCCGATCGCGCACACCGATCGTTGGCAGGGTTCGTGGATGCCGACGCGATACGAGGATGTTGTAGCAATTGCTCAGGAGTATTCGACATTTACATCGCGAGGCATTTTGGTTTTGCCGCCGCCGCCCGGGCAAACCGAGGGCGCGTACGGATCTGTGACTGCGCCGCCGATCACTTCAGATCCACCCGATCATCACTGGCATCGAAGGTTGATCTTGCCAGTGTTTGCGCCGCAGGCAATTGCCAAGTACGAGCAGGGAACGAGAGATCTGTGTAATGCATTGATTGATGAGTTCATCGACAACGGCACGGCAGACGCCGCCGCCGACTACGCGCAGCATATTCCGGTGCGCGTGATTGCCACCATGCTCGGTGTTCCCCTAGAAATGGAACCAGAATTTACGGAGTGGGTGCGCGGCGCGCTCGAGAACATGACCGATATGGAAGGCCGTAAGCGCGCGCGCAGCAGCATTCTGAATTTTTTCTTGGCGCAGGTACAAGATCGTCAGAACAATCCGCGAGAAAATGATCTCATAACCGACCTAATGAACTCAGAGATCGAAGGTAAGAAAGTACCGATCGAGTATGTGCTCGGAGTGTGCAACTTGATGCTGGTGGCTGGCGTCGACACGACCTGGTCGGCAATTGGCTCGATGATGTGGCACATGGCCCAGCACCCAGAACACCGTCAGCAACTTCGCGATAGTCCTGCCTTGTGGCCCACAGCAATTGAAGAATTGTTGCGCGTGTATGCACCTGTGACGATGGCCCGCGTTGTCGACCACGACGTCGAGTTTCAGGGTTGCCCGATGAAGGCTGGCGACCGCGTGTTGATGCCGTTCCCTGCCGCCAACCGCGACCCGCGCCAGTTCGAGAACCCGGACGAGGTGATCTTGGATCGCGAACACAATCGCCACGTCGCATTCGGTTCGGGAATCCACCGCTGCGCGGGTAGCAACTTGGCGCGACTTGAAGTTCGTGTCGCCTTACAGGTGTGGCTCGAGCGGATTCCAGAATTTGAACTTGTTGACCCGGCGAGTGTGACGTGGGCGGGCGGTCAGGTGCATGGCCCGCGCAAGTGTCTCGTCAAATTCTAAATTGCCGCTGTGCTGTTTTCGTGTTTTCCTTCGACGTCGATAGTAGGCAGAATTCGATTTAGCCACTTCGGAATCCACCAGTTACGATCGCCCAGAAGCTCCATCGTCGCCGGCACCAAAACCATGCGCACGATCGTCGCGTCGATGAATACGGCAATTGCCAGACCTAGACCAAATAGTTTTAGCTGGCGGTCGTAGCCGAGCACGAAGGCCGCAAAAACGCAGACCATGATCAGCGCCGCCGCGGTGATCACGCGCGCTGAGGCGGCGAGGCCGTCGGCGACTGCGTCTGCATTGTGGCCAGTGCGGTCGTACTCTTCTTTTATTCGTGAGAGCAAGAACACCTCGTAGTCCATGGATAGGCCGAACACGATCGCGAACAGCATCATCGGCGCCCAGGCCTCGATCGGTCCTGCCTTGCCAACGCCGATCAGGCTGATGCCCCAACCCCATTGAAAAATTGCGACGAGCACGCCGAACGAAGCGCCGATCGAGAGCAGGTTCATGATCACGGCCTTAAGCGGCACGAGAATGCTGCGGAACACTGTCATCAGCAGCAAAAACGAGAGCAGCAACACGCCGATGAACAAACGCGGGAGACGGTGGCTAATCGCAGTAGCGAAGTCGTCGCCACCGGCTGTCCAACCACCAACTTTTGCCTGCACGCCAGTCGCGGGAATGACGTTTTCTCGCAGATCGGCAATCAGTTGCGAAGTTTCGATGTCTTGTGGCGAAGTCGTCGGGTATGCGAGCACCAGGCTGAGGCTGCCGTCTTGCGATGCCGGGACTGATTGCGCAAAGGCGATCCCCGGTGTGTTCTTAATCGTCGTTACAAATGTTTCTAGGTAACTCGGCGTGCGCGCTGTTTCGCCTTGCACGGTGATGTACAGCGGGCCGTTGAAGCCCGGGCCAAAGCCCTCGGCGAGCAGGTCGTAGGCTCGGCGCACTGTCGTGTTAGTTGGCGAGTTTCCAGTGTCGCCAGTGCCGAGGCGAATGGATGCCAATGGCAGCGCCATGATCACTAGCACCGTTGCCGCCGCGATCGCCGATCGCCAAGGACGGTGCTGGATGAATCGACTCCAGCGGTACCAGAAAGTTTGCTCTTTTGGTTTTGTTTTGCGATGCGGCAGCACCACGCGAAGCGGCTTGACGATAAAACTCAACGCGGTTATCGCAATTGCTATAGCGACAGCAGAAATGAAAATCGGCATCGACCGTTTGATAATGGCCAACACCGCCAATACCACGAAAGATGCGAGTGCCGCCATTGCGGCGCGGCTCGTAATGTCAATGCGATGCTTGGCCATCGCTAGCAACGCCGGCAGCAATGTGAGTGAGGCGATCATCATAAACAAAACGCCAGTTGACGCCCCGATGGCAAGGCCGTTGGTGAAGCTGAGCTGCATCAAGAAGAGGCCGAGCAACGAGATGATCACGGTGATGCCGGCGAAGATTACGGCACGGCCAGACGTATCGACCGAGTTGACGACCGCATCTTCGACACTTAGTCCGGCCACTAGGCCTTCTCTATATCTGGTCACGATGAATAGCGCGTAGTCGATGCCGACTCCGAGACCGATCATCGCCACCATCGATATTGTGAAGTCGGGCATGCGGACAATGTTGCTGAGCACGGTCACGATGCTTGACCCGAGCACGAGTCCGGCGAGCGCAGTGCCGATCGGTAAGCCCATCGCCAGCACCGATCCGAAAGCCAGCACCAGAATTATGATCGCCGCGAATAATCCATACAGCTCGCTAGGTGGAAGTTCGAATATTGCGAAGATTTCGCCGCCGTACTCAATCGTGACGCCATTTATTGCGACCCTGTCGCCTAGCGCTTCGATCTCCGCTCCAACGGATTGGGCCTCTTCCTGCGAGCGGAAACTGATGTCGACCTGGGCAAAGGCGATGTTGCCCATGGGGCTAATCTGGCTGACTTGGGCGTATGGGC
>JAYTUM010000185.1:0-5507 GCA_043744575.1 Acidimicrobiales bacterium
GCTTTCGGCGGCTAGTACGGCGTCGCGCAATTGATCCCAGGTTGCGGAACCTTGATTGAACTGGATATCTATGATCACGAGAATTTCAGTCTGTCATAGAGGCGGAAACGACAAGAGATCCCAACTTGTGGTGCTCGCCGGTTTCGCGCGCTCAGCGCTCCATCAATCTGGCATTTCACTAAGAGTGCTGCCGAGCAGTACGCCGTTAGCCCAATAGAAGCCCGTTTCACCCGATGGCAAAATGTCGTAGGTTGCGCCTTCGCCGTAAGGCACGCGTTTTGTGCTTACGACAGTGGCATGATCGTATTTGTCACCGGGTGTGAGATCGCCGACATTGGCGCCGCTGATAGTCGGATGGCCAGCGGAAACAAATAGCTCTCGCCCGTCGTCAAGAACTAGATGAACCATCTGATGAGTTGGCGGCACTTGTACTTTTGAAGTTCTCGTGACAATTCCGGAAGCGCGATGACCGAATCTATCGATTGTCCAAATCGGCATTCCGATCTGCATGTCTTTCACTCGCACTGATCCTGACGGTGTACTTATAAGCGTGTCGCCAGAAAGACAGATTGGACATCCACCGTTAGTAGGCCGACCAACGATCTTTATAAATGTTATTTTCTGACCAGAAAAATCTATGCCTGCAAGTTTGTCCGATACACCTTCACAGGCATAGCCGATGTCGTCTCCGATACGTATGGTTTTGGGAGTTCCAGGATCGTTGGGCTTTTGTATCGGATATATCTGGTACCAGCGACCGTCAACGCTGTCGCGATTGATCTTTAGTATCAAGAACGAACTCTCTTTTTCGCCCACAGTCCTTTTTACTTCTTCGCCAATGACTGCCGGCAAAGAATTCGAAGTTTGTTGCGAGGAGTCATTAGTCAGAGCCAAGTAAGAGACTGCGCCAGCAAAAATTACGACTAACAAGATCAGGAGTTTGAAAGCAAGTCTCCTCTTAACCATATGACACTTCCATGGTGGTGGAGCTAAGGGGAATTGAACCCCTGACCTCTTGCATGCCATGCAAGCGCTCTACCAATTGAGCTATAGCCCCGAATATCGTTCTTGAGCGTATCTGTTTGGTATCTATTTGCCGTCCATGATCGTCGCCATCTCCTCGGCCCAGCCCCGGGTGGCGGCGACGAAGCCGTCCAGCATCACGTCGGTCACCTCCAGCGACAGAGCGATGAAACCACGTGGGGCCAAATAGTAACCGTGCTCGAGCATCGAAAAGAAGTACAACTCTTTCCATCTGTCGTCGGAAACAGACGCAGCGTCAAGCGTGCGCACGGGCCCGGCGCAGCCGTGCACGCCGATCATTGAGCCGCGACCGCTTACGCACATCGGTATTCCCGCCTCGGCAAACACTGCGGACAGAGCGTCTCGACAGGCATCGCCACGAACGTTGACGCTCCTCACAGCGTGATCGGTGATGACCTCGCGCAGGGCCGCGACGCCCGCCGCCATCGACACCGGATTGTTGTTGAATGTGCCGGCGTGGGCAAGCGGCGCGCCGTTGCGCGAGCCGCCGCCAAATATGCTCATGATCTCGCGCGTACCGCCGAAGGCCCCGAAACTGAATCCACCGCCGAGGTATTTGCCCAGCGTTGTCATGTCGGGAGTAACGCCCACTAGTTGCTGAGCACCGCCAGGGGCGAGGCGCGATGTCATCACCTCGTCGAATATGAGCACCACAGCGTGAAGCGAACAAAGTTGGCGCAGGCGCTGGAGGAATTCGTCCGTCGCGGGGATACAGCCTGCCGAGCCCAGCATCGGCTCGACAACCGCGCACCCGATCTGCTGGCCGCGGTCGCCGGCGAACAGTTCTTCAAGCGCGACTGTGTCGTTGTAAGTGCCGATGACAAACTGGTGCGGGACATTTATGGGACTTGAACCATGACCAAACGAGAGCACCCCGCCGTGATATCCGCCTTCGAATACCAGCACGCCTTGGCGATGAGAGTGCTGCAGCGCCGCGGCGATGGCATAGACGTTGGCCTCGGTTCCGGAGTTGGTAAAGCGCACCTGCTCAATGCTGGCGAACTTGGCGCAGATTAATTCGGCCAATTCGACTTCGCCAGCCTGTGCTGCCCCGATCGACCATCCATCACGCAAGACTCGCTCGACGGCCACGCGCACGGGGGCCGGGGCATGGCCGAGAAACCCCGCCGTGTAATTGCCAAGTAGGTCTACGTAACGGTTTCCGTCGGCATCGTGCAAAATAGCGCCGTCGGCGCCGACGACGCGAAACGGAAATGGTTCAAAGTGCAGAACCGTGCGAGTGTTGCCGCCAGGCATTACCTCAACGGCCCGGTGGTGTAGCGCTTGGCTTTTTGGACGAGTTGATGCGTAACGCTGGCGCGTTGCGGCGACCAAATCGTCAAGTGCGGCACTGCCGATTTTCAGGCGGCGCGCCAGTCGACCACGGGCACGTCGGTGTACAGACGCTCGATCTCATAAAAGCGGCGGCTCTCTTCGGCGAAGATGTGCACGACAACGTCGCCGTAGTCGAGCAAGATCCATTGCTGCTCGCCGACTCCCTCGCTGTGCAGCGGCGACATTCCGAGTTGCTCGCGAATGCGGGCGCTGATCTCGTTGGCGATCGTGCGCACCTGCGGCGCGTTGCTGGCACTTGTGACAACGAACAGTTCGGTAATCGCCAGCACATCGCCGACGTTCAAGACGACGATGTCGCTGCCCTGCTTGTCGTCAGCGGCCTGAGCCGCTATGCGCGCAAGAGCTATCGAGTCTCTAACTGTCTTCACGTTTCATCCGTCCGTCGCAGCAATAGTTGTACTCGGCAATGTAGGAGTCGAAGTGATGAAATCGGCAAAATCTTGTCCAAGAATTATTTGCGCGCTGATGCCCTCTACCGATCTAGTCATCGTCGAGTACTTGAGCGCCCCCAAAACAGACTCGAGGCTGGCCTGAGACCCTTCGATCGAGGCCCTGTCTAGGTAATTGAACGACGTCTGTTGGCTCGGCGGGCCGGCGACCTCGCGTACCAACGCCACGCCGATGCCCAAATACGAGAGGCGCTCGACGATCGCATGCGAGATTTTGATGTCATTGAACGGGCTATCGACCTGCACCGAGAAACCGCCGCCCGTGCCCGAAAGCGAGCTCGGCGCAACGGTGGCCATCAGCAGCAGAACTTCGGCACGGTCAAGCAAGTACATGTCGGCGCCCGTCGGATTATCTGCTTGCGCGATCGGCACGGCGGTGAGTTGCCTGACCTGAATCGGCCCGGCGAACACATAGCGCACGAACGCCGTAATGTCGCTCGGCGCAGAACCGGCGATGGTCGTCTCGGTTACGAGGGCGGGATCAATCGCTAATCCGCCACCGACCGCGGCGGCAACACCGACCCACAACGACTTTGTGCGCGCGAGGCGATCGCTTTCTGGCTCACTTGCGCGCTTGGCGACCAACACTGCGGCGGCCTGATCTGGGGCGAGATCGATTTCGCCCGCCGGAAACAACTCGAAGTCGACTGTTAACGGCGCGGGAGGCACGGTAGTGCTCGCCACTTTGGGGCGTTTCTTAATTGTCGTAGTCGTCGCGTTCTGGTCTGTGACGACTATTCGCGTGTCGACAACCTCCCTGTCAAATTCAACGTGAATCGTCGGCACCGACGAAAGCAACACCGCCGTCTCGGCGACGGGCAGCGCCCCGACGCTCGTGAATGTTACATCGAGAACTCCCTCGGCATCGATAGCAAGCGCGGCGAGACCACCTTGGACGTAACTATCGGCGAGTGTGCGGGGAGCCTCGGTACCGACTTTTTCGACGCGCGTATTGGCCGGCAGAGAAATGATCGTTCCACCAGCGCCTTCGGGCGCGAGCACGAACAGTGTCACAGTCGTTAACTCGTTGACATCTTTGACGGTCGCCAGCAACCCCATCGGCGTGCTCGGGATTTTCAGTTGCTGGCCGGCGTCAACGCTGCGACCGCCCGACGAACTGAGCAGCGACCTGCCGCCTGCAATCACTCCGATTGGTAGTAAGCACGCCGCGGCGAGGCCACTGATCAATGCGCCGAGAAGTCGCTTCCTCTGGCGCGAGGGTATTGCGGTCATGCTTTGCCTAATTTTTCGCCGCGTGAATCAACTTTGGAGCCGTACAAGCCGCGCTCGAAGATGACATCAAGCACGGGCTCGGTGACCAAGTAATCGAGTGGCCGGCCGTCGGCAAAACGGGCACGCAAATCGGTGCTGCTGACTTCGAGTCGCGGCGACTCGACGCGCAACCAGGTGAACTCTGACGGCGGCGTAACGGGCGAGCCCGGTCGATCGACGACGACAAGTTGCGATCGCGACGTGACTTCGTCGATTCGCGACCACGACGCCAACGAGCTGGCGGCATCATCACCCAAAATCGTGAATAATTTTGCAACTTTGTAGCGAGCGGCGAGCAACGCCAACGTATCGGCAGTAAAGCTCGGCCCGCCGCGCTTGATCTCGTCGTTGCCGGCGACCAATCCTTCGACGCCGGCAACGGCTGCGCGCACCATTTCGAGACGGTCTTGCGCCGGCGAGACACTGCGTGTGCCATGCTTTTGCCACGGGTCGTTGGCCACCATCAATATGACGACGTCGAGATTCAGGGCGTGACGCACGTTTACGGCCGTTACCATATGCCCAACATGGGGCGGGTCGAAGGTGCCACCGAAGAGTCCGACTAGTTGGGGCACCCCAGCAGTCTACGAACGCCTGCTTCTACCCACCCACAGGTTGATTCCCACCGCGCGGCATGTGATCCAAGGAGGAAACCCGTACTGGCATTGGCTCAAAAAATTTAAATAAATTTCATCTAAGGTCTATCTATTTTTTTGCCGATGAACTAATCTCACATACCCGCACTTAAACCCCCAAACCCCCCAAACCCGCGATAACGACCGGGCGAACAGTTGAAGCACTTGGTCTCAACTTTTCGTTGGTTGTGCGTCTAAGAACTGGAATTCAGTACTTGGCGATTACGGGTCTATTTTTGCCAAGAATCCACATTCATCAATACAAGAAACGGTACACATATGTCAGACGCAATCGGACTCTATCTAAACGAAATCGGCAAAGTCGCTCTACTCAACGCCGAGGACGAGCGCAACTTGTCGAAGGCCATCGAGCGCGGCCGTGACGCCGCCGCCAAAATGCAGGCCGGCGAACGCGGTGCTGCACTTCGCGCCGACCTTCGCGGTGCGGCCAAGGCCAAAGATCACTTCATTCGCTCCAACCTTCGACTGGTCGTCTCCATCGCCCGTCGTTACCCATTGCCGCAGGGCATGGATCTTCTTGACCTCATTCAAGAGGGCAACCTGGGCCTCGAGCACGCTGTCGACAAGTTCGACTGGCGTCGTGGTTTCAAATTCTCAACCTATGCAACTTTCTGGATTCGCCAGGCCATTGGCCGCGCGCTAGACCAGAAGGCCAGCCTGATTCGCATCCCTGGCGATCGCTCGGCAACACTGCGTGCCGCGCTGCGTCAAGGCTCTGGCGATGCCGAAG